>JBAZPJ010000045.1:0-8661 GCA_041648255.1 Candidatus Nanoarchaeia archaeon | reverse complement strand
GAGCCGTATTGGTTTTCAAGTTCGGTGATGCGTTGGCTTAATCCTGATCCTTTTAGTTGTAAGGCGGCGACGGAAATTAATCCTTCTACGCGTTCTGCCATGTTTTTTGCGAGAGGAATGCTGACTGTTGTAATTGGGTCATATCCTTTTTTGCGTGCTTGTTCTGCAAGTAAAGAGCAATTTTCTACACCCTTATCTAGAGTTTTAAAGTAGTCATGCATTTCTGGACTTGCTTCAGGCATTGGCTTCTCCTTTGAAGTTCATGATTTTTATTTCTCTTGTTTTGAGATTGATGACAGGAATTTTTGCTGGGTTTGGAACGATTCCTCTTCGTGCTTGATCGTCTGATTGGTTTGCCCAGCAGGAACTGTTTAAGAAAGTTACATTGCGATAATTTCCGGCTACGATTCTGTGAATGTGTCCTGTTGCGATAATATCTGGAACAATATCAATGACAAGTGGGTCTTCTTTTGGATCTGGCATATACAAATTCGATCCGTGGGTTGGTGCTAAGTGTCGTCGTTGTAAATAAAATTTTAAGATTAAGTCGCAGCGATCCATTCCTCCTTTTTGGCGGATGCTTTGAATGTTGTCTCCATAAAAAGGTAGGCTGAATCCGTGGTACATTAAAACATTAAAGCCGGGGAATCCGTCTGAAGAATGAATATTTACAACTGCGGGATTACTTACCATAATCATATTGTGTATTTCATAGAATCCTTTGCAGATTTTAGGATCAAAGATTGGTTGTGGTTCTGCGATGCGCATAGCGTCATGATTTCCGCCACAAATGATAATTTTAATATGTTCTGGAACCATTTTGAAATATTTGGTTGCGATTTCGTATTGTCCGTAGATGTCTGGTTGGGTTAAGTCTTGTTCTTGTCCGGGATAGATTCCAATGCCTTCTACAATATCTCCTACTACAAATAAATATTTAACCTTTTTAGCCATTTCTCGTTGGTGTTCTGTGCCGTAGTCTCCTTTGAGCCATTCGATGAATTTTAAAAAGTCTTGTTCTAAGAAGAGGTTTAATCCGAAATGAATATCACTGACAAAGACTGCGTAGGCTTCGTCTGGTGCTTTTTTTAGTTCATGATTGAGGGGGATGTCTGGAAAGTAGATTGTGTTTGCAAAGATAATATTGTCTCCTGTTGAGCCAGTAATGCCAATAACTTCGTCTAAGACTAAGTCTTGTGCGAGTTCAAATGTTTCTGGTTTGCTTTTAGATAAGACAACTTTAATAATGCCGGATGGATCTTCTAGGTGGAGCATGATGTTTCCTTTTTTTGTTTCTCGTTTTTCTGAGATCATGCCGATGATGCTGACTTGTTCTCGTTCTGCTTTTTTTGCTGCGCGGGAGATAGAGATGCTGTTTTGTAATTCTGGCCGTGCTAGTAAGATTTTTTTTATTGATTCGTAGCGTGCTTTGAAGTGGCTGACGAAGTCTTGAACGTCTCGTTTTGCTCCTTCTTCTGTATAGGATTTTATAATGGTGACTGTTCCTTCTTTAGATTCATTTTTAATTGGGGGAAGTGTTTCTATTTTTTCTAATTGGACTTGTTCTTGTAATTGTGCTGTTTGTGTTGCTGGACTAGAAGGAGTGATGTGTTCCATAAATTTAGAGTAGGTTGATTGTTTTCCTTTTTCGTGTAAGGCGCGGGAGGTATCGTAGTCTTGCCAGTGGATATCTGCTGATTGGCCTGAGGAGCTGTATAAATCTTGATTGAGAATAAGGGGTGCTGTTTTGAATTTATCTTTTGTTAATTGGAGTAATGTTTCTGTGTCTATTTCTTCTGGTAATTGGTGTAAGAGTTCTGGAGAGAGTAAGATGTTTCGTTCTAGTAGATAGTTGAGTGTTTGTTGTTTGTTCATAGGGTGATACTGAGTGCTTCTTCTAGTGCTTTTTTGATATTTTGAATGGTGGAGGGAGGAATGGCAATTTTGATTTCTCGTGTTCTTCCATATCGTCCTTTAGAAATAACTTTAGCGTTAATGATTCCAAGCATGTCTAGTTCTGCGATAATATCTGATATTCTTCGTTGTGTTAAGGGTTTTAGTCTGATGGATGGGCAGAGTTCTTTGTAGACTTCGTAGGCTTCTCCTGTTAATACTTGTCCGTGAGCAAGTTCTGATATTTTAAAGATGGCTAGTAAGGTTAGTTGGGAGTGTTTTGGTTGGGTGTGGATGACATCTAAAACTTTGTCTCGTTCTATTTTTTCTTCTGCTTCATCTATATCTTCAATTCCAATTAATGTTTTGTTTCTTCGTTCTGCAAGTTCTCCTGCTACGCGTAGGAGTTCTAGTGCTCGTCGTGCATCTCCGTGTTCTCGTGCTGCGTAGGCTGCGCATTTTTCTACAACTCCTTCTTGGATAGTGTTTTCTCGGAAGCCTTCTTTTGAGCGTTGTTTTAAGATGTCTAGGATTTGTACGGCATTGTAGGGAGGGAATAATATTTCTTCTTCGCTTAAACTGCTTTTTACGCGTGGGTCGATGCTGTCCATAAAAAGTAAGTCGTTTGAAATACCAATTATGCTGAGTTCTGTATTTTTTAATTCTGAGTTGAGTCTGGTTAAGTTGTAGAGGATTTCATCTCCTGCTTTTTTGACAAGTTGGTCTACTTCATCTAAAATGATAATGAGTAATTTTTTTTCTTCATCTATTTTTTTTAAAAAAATCTTGTAGACTTCATCCGTGGGTAGGCCTGTTGCGGGGATGTCTGTTCCAAATTCTTTTGCGAGTTGTGCGATGATTCTGTATTCTGTGTCTGCAACTCTCTTCATTTTACAATTAACGTATAAGAATTGAATGGGTATGTTTTGTTCTTTGGCGAGAGATTTGAGCTGTTGGGTGACGTGGGTGGTAACGAGTGTTTTTCCTGTTCCTGTTTTGCCATAAACAAAGACATTGGAAGGCTTTTCTAATCTAATAATTGGTGCGAGGATACCTGCTAAGATTTGGATTTGTTCTTCTCGATGGGGGATGGTGCCTGGTGTGTAGTTAGATTGAAAGATTTTTTTGTTGATGAAGAGGGGTTGCTTTGCTAAGTAATCTGAAAAGAATGTTTTAAGATCAGTCACCTTTTTTTGCACCTACACCATGACTTCCGATGGAAGTAGTATTTTAAGTTTTGTGTTGTTCAGGAAAGAAATTAAAAAAGAAGAGGTTAGAAAAGATATATTGAAAAAGATATATAGAAGAATAGATAATAGAAGATAGAAAGTCTTAAGATAAGATATATTATATATAATATTATAATAGATTATTATTATATTATTATTACTTATAAGATTGATTTAAGTTTTAGTTTTAATTAATAGTTTTTGTTACAAATTAAGTCCATTCTTGCTTAAAAGAAGAGTAAAATGTGAAACAAACGAACACGCGTCAAGCATATTTTTCCATAGTTCCATATGAAACGATGGTGGGGGTGTCCAGTGGAAGGGGAGGTTAAAATCAAAATCTTTATTAAATGACGATTCTTGAAAAGGGGATGGTGATGAGTCTTGATCGGTTTCTTCCGTTGTCTCCGTTAGTTATTTTTATTATAACCTGTTGTTTCTTAGCGTTATTCTTCTATTTATCCAAATTATTCAAAGAACATATCAAAACCTTAATTCTTATTCTCTTATTTGCAGTAGGGTTCTTCTTTGCTGCGAACTATCTATTGCCTACTCTGTTATAATGAAAGCACTCTAGAAATCTTTATAAAGAACGGAGATGAGTAAAGAGAGCAAAGGAGCGAAAAGCATGGATGGAGAAAAAAAATCAGTAAGACATTTGATGGGTAAAAGAGTAGTAACGAAGAATGGGAAGATTTTTGGTGAAGTAGCCAATATTGTCTTTGAAGTGAAGACAGGTGAATTATTACAGTTAGCATTAAAGAATACAACTTCTTATTGTGAAGGTCTTGATTTAGAACGAACAAAAAGCAATGAGGTACTTATCCCTTACGGCGCAGTTGTTGCGTTAAGTGATTATGTTGTTGTTGCTGAAGAGGATATTATTTAATTCTCTTTATTCTTTTTATAATTAATTTCACAAAGCTTAATAAAGTTCTACAAAGAAAAAAGAAGAATGGGCTGGAATATACTAGATCTTCTCAAAGGTTTTTTTAATGCACCTGTTGATGACAATCCTTTTAGTAATCCAACAGTTCATCTTGATATTGAGGACGATAAGGGGATTAGAGAATTAAGAGTAGCATTAAAAGAATTTTATGATGCGTCTGTTGCGATCCTTATTTCTAGATTCCAACATCCATTATATGGAGAAGTTAAAAAGGGGTTTGATGATCAATTAAAAAAAGATTATAAAATTTTAGATAGTATTGCGGATTATTTAAATCATGGGCCAGAGGCAGCTCTAACTGTTAAAGACTTAGAAGTGTTAGAACGAGCAAAACCTTTATCTGAACCTATTCCTCCTGGCGATAATTTGAGGACGCTTGCTTATTTCAAGATGATTTCAGTATGGATAAAAAGACCAAAGATGCAATGGACACAAAGAAGGGTGAAGGAGAGAGTAGAACAAGCAGTAGAGGTGGCTGAAAAATTAGAAAGAGTAGGTAAGGAAGTTAAAGTTAAAATTGCTGAGGAGAGAAGAAGAAGGTTAAGATAGGGTCTGAATTTCACAATTTTTATTAATTTATTGATTATTGTTTGTTGATGAAAGAAGATGTTGAAAAGATTAAGGTTTTTTTAGATTCACATAAAGTAAATTATCAACTTCTTGAACATGAGGCAGTCTTTACTAGTGGGCAGGCTGCGAAAGCAAGGAATGCAAAGTTAGAGGAAGGAGCTAAGTCAATGATTGTAAGGTCTGAAGGAGTTTTTTATGATTTTATTTTAAGTGCTGCAAAGAAATTAGATTGGAATAAGATTAAAGATATTTTAAATTCTAAAAGTGCAAGTCTTGCTGATCCAAAAGAAGTAGTAGAAGTAATAAACTGTGAAGTTGGAAGTGTTCCTCCGTTTGGAAATTTATATAATCTTAGGGTCTATTGTGATCCTTCGTTGTTAGAAAATGAATATCTTGAGTTTAATGCAGGGCTTCACACTGTTTCAATGAGAATGAAGAGTAAAGATTGGAAAGAAATAGTTAATCCTAGTGTAGTAAGTTTTGCAAAATAATTACAATCTGTATTCTTTCTTTATTTTGAGTGCAACTTGTTTAGAGGTAAATTGAGTAGTGTTAATAGAAAGTTGTTTTCCAAATGGAACAGGTGAATGTAAATCATTTTTAGTAAGAGAGTATCTTAAACGTTTTATTGTTTGTATTTTTCTAAATGCTTTTCTGGAAGGATGTTTAACGCGTTTAAAGAGTTCTTCTTCATGACATTGTAATTGAACAAAACAAATCTTTCCTTTATATTTTTCAACTGATTTAAGGGATTGTTTTATAAAAAGAGTGTCATCTTTATTGTTAGCAAAAACATAAGTAAAGATTAATCCTTTAATGTTTTGTTTTGCTGCTTCTTCAAATACTTTTAGTCGTATGTGTGAAGCAAGGTCAAAGCCAGCTTGTGTAAACCCAAAGAAAGGGACAACTAAATCTACAGTTAAGTGATTGTGAAATACCTTAAAGCCAGTGAGTTTACTTAATTCTTTAGCGATAGTTAGTTTGCCGCTAGCGGGTGGTCCATAAATAAAAATAAGTTTCATGCTCTTTTATACATTTTCTTCTTTAATTAGTTTATGATTTCCTACAAAGTAACTGTTTTCTCCACCCATAAAAGGAGAGGTTACTTCCCTATAGCTTTTTAAAGTTTCTAGTCTCTGCATATCTATGAAAGAGTTTAATTTTGAGACAACGAAAGAGATTCCTGTTCCTGAGAGAACTGCTGATCAGGTGATTGGGCAGGATGAAGCATTAAATATTATTAAAAAAGCAGCATTGCAAAGAAGACATGTTCTTTTAATTGGTGAACCTGGAACGGGAAAATCATTATTGGGTCAGGGATTAGCTGGGTTATTAGGAAAAGAAAAGTTAGTAGATATTCTTTCGTTTCCAAATGAGATTGATGAGAATCAGCCTCTTATTAGAACAATGCCCAAAGGGAAGGGGAGAGAGTTTGTAAATAAGTTAAAGATGCAGTCGATGAATTCTGCGAAAGGACAGAATGTTATTTTTTTTATTCTTCTACTTGTTACAATGGTCACACCCTGGTGGATTAGAAGCCAGTATGGGGATATTATGGCTGCTGCTTCACTTATTGGTTCAATGTTCTTCCTTGCAGCGTTTGTTATTTTTATGAATTTAGGAAAGAGGTTACGAAATGATAAATTTAGGATTCCAAAATTACTTGTGGATAATAATGATCAGAAGACTGCGCCGTTTATTGACGCGACAGGATCGCATGCTGGTGCGTTGTTAGGGGATTGTCTTCACGATCCTTTGCAATCATTTTTAAGTAGTAACAAAATTAGCGTTTTAGGGAAAGAAAAAGGAATTGACCAAATTGTAAATAAGATTCTTACAAGACATAAGAAAGAATTAATAAAAAAAGGAACATATGAAGCAGCACACACAAAGAAAAATGAATTAAAAATTGTCGCATTTGAAAAGACGCCAAAAGAAGCAGAAGTGTTATCTGTAAATAAATATTTATTCAAAGGTGATTTAATTAAATTAATAACAAGTTCTGGAAAGGAATTAATTGTAACACCAGACCATAAAGTTGCAATAAAATCTTTCTTAAATAAGATAAAATACATTCGTGCAGACAAAGTTAGATTTTGGCACAAAATGGTAACTCTTCATTAAAATGAAGTTATAGCCTGTAGCGACACTAACGACACTTGCGCCAAACGCGCGATCGACTTTTAAACTTCAAAACCTTTCTAAGTTTACCATGAAAACAATACTAACCACCCAACAAATTATCAATACATACGACGAACACCAGCAAGAACAATGTAAGCTCTATGGAATGTATAAAGATTTGAAAAGGCAGAATCCAGAGTTTGGATACAAACGAATTTCAAAGTTGCTTGATCAACCGTATGGAAAGACTCGTTGGTGGCATGCTGGAAAGTATACACCTTTTCCTGTAAGTACTGTTGAATGGTTGAAGGAAAAAGGGTTTTTACCTCTTGAAGAGGATAATGTTAAATTAACGTTGATTGCAAAGGTGTTAGGGTGTACTTTTGGTGATGGGGGTATTTTTGGCAATTTAAATGCAATCTTCTTATCAAGTTCGGAGTTAGAAGCAGTAAAAGAATTTGGAGAGGATCTAAAAATCCTATTTGGAAATGAGATTGATGAAAATTCAAGGATTATTGAGGGAGGAGAGTATGGTCATTCATGGTGTTATCAAAATACAAATCGTAATGTGATCCGATTTTTTCAAGCATTAGGGGCACCGATTGGGGATAAGTCGTTTACAGATTTAATTGTTCCAGACTGGATAAAAGAGTCAAGAGAAGGTATTCAAAATGAGTTTTTCGGTTCAATTTTTGGAAATGAGTTAGGTGTTCCAAAGATCCATATTAGTAAAACACATCTAGATACATTATCGTTAGGGCTAACAGCGACAGAAAAGTTTGCTGAAAATAGAAAACAATTTCTTGGAGATGTAGCTGCTTATTTGAATAAAAAAGAAATAGCAACAGGAAGTATCTCTATAAATGATCATAAACATGTAAATCGAAAAGGGGAACCTACAAAAATTTATAACTTACTTTTTTCTGTAACTTTTGAAAATGTTGTTAATTTTATGACAATGACAAAAATAAATTATTGTAAGTATAAAATGGAAAAGTTAGGGAAAACAATGAATGAGTTTGCTGAAATTAAAAGACAAAGGTATAATGATCTAGAAAAAATGGGTTATGAAGAATCGGCAATTCTAAAACTACTCAACCTTAACGAAGCAATTTGGTTTGTTATCTCTAATTACGAGGACTTCTCAAAAATCTACGAAGTGGAACTAGGCGAAAATCTCATAACCGCCGGCATAGAAGTCTAATTTTTTTATTTTTTAATTAAAAGTGTATTTCGTAATTCTTCCGATTCATCCGTAATTTTTCCGCCTTTTTCTCCTAAACGCATTTAAAGAATATTCTAAACCTAATAATAAAAAGGGGTGATGTCTATGATTAAAGTGAGTGTAACGTTGTATGGGAAGCCGTGTTGGGAGATAAAGATGGAGGGAGAGCAGATGATGGATAGTGATGTGCTGCGTGATCATGGTGATTATTTGCATCAGCATTTGTATGATGTTGCGGATATTGTGGATAGGTTTGCTCATGCGGAGTGGGAGATGGAGGGGACTGCGTATTCTCTTGATTTTTGGAAGAAGAACATTTCGTTAGCGAATGCGAAGAAGGAGTTAAAGAAGTTGGGGATTAATCAAAAATTAGTTAAGATTGAAGAGTGGGAGGATATTGAAGAGATGGATGTGATGGGATTAGATGAAGAGGAATTGGAAGAGTTTGAAGAAGTTTAATTTTTTTTATTTTTAATTAAAAGAAAGTAGTATTAATCCTATGATTTCTCTTCCATCATCTTTAAAAACTTTCACTCTTGTCCTAGGGTATGTTTAAGTTAAAATTTGAAAGAGTTAAGAAGATTGAAAAGATCAAGTATGACGGCTATTTATACAACCTTACTACTGAAACAGGTAATTTATTCGCAAATAAGATTTTAGTAAAGAATTCA
>JBAZPJ010000044.1:0-8773 GCA_041648255.1 Candidatus Nanoarchaeia archaeon | reverse complement strand
ATCATTTTACCAAACGGTAAAATAAACGGGTGAGGTCTCGTTAAAAAATATTTTCGCTCGCTATTCACCACCCACCCCTAAAGGGAGGAAGGATCTCTAGCGAGCCTATCATTTAGAAGCAGTTATAAAGAGTGTGGCTTTCTACGATTAAATGGCAAAGGGTTTCCTCCCGACCAGCTGGAACGAAGGAACAACATACTACAACGAGTTTGTCGGCTTCGATGTTGTTTTTATCACTGGTGATCCGTATTATGATCATCCACTGAATGGGGTCTCTATTATCGCGCGACTTCTCGATGCAAAAGGATACAGGGTTGCAATCATTCCCCAGCCATTAAAAGATGAAGATTACCAAGTGTGCGGTAAACCCACTTATTTCTTCTGCATCTCTTCCGGCCTGTTAGATTCAATGCTTGCTAATTATACACCCATGCTCCATAAACGCGAGAATGTACTCGTACCTGAGCGCGCATTAATGGTCTACACACAAAAAGTAAAAGAACATTTCAAAGGAGCTACGACCGTTCTTGGCGGAATGGAAGCAACGTTGCGAAGATTCACCCACTTCGACTACCGAACCAACGAACTTAGAAGAGGAATCCTTAACGACACAAAAGCAGATATTCTTATTTTTGGCAATGGTGACCGCTCTATCCTTACCCTGCTCGAGAGAATGAAACATGCAAAAAGAGAAGAGAAAGGAACCGATTTTGAAAACGTACGAACTGCCTTAGACCTCAAAACCATTGAAGGCCTCGCATTTAGACTAAAGAAAGAAGAACGAGACACAAACATAAGAACACTCCCCTCTTTTGAAGACTGCCTTAAAGAAAAAGAAAAATTTAACTTATTAACCCGAATTCACTTCCTTCTCCCCGACGCATCCCTCGTCGAACCCTGCGGCCTGGGTCTTGTGCAACACAACAGAGCATCACACACCCTCCAAGAAAAAGAACTGGATCTTGTCTATGAACTTCCGTTTACACGAGAACTCCATCCTCAAACAAAGAACATTGAATTCCAACAAGAAATGGTCGGCAAGCTAGATCATTCCGTCGTCATTGGACGTGGCTGCTGGGGTTCCTGTACATTCTGTGTCATTCCCCTTGTTCAAGGAAAAGAAGTTGCAAAACGAAGCAAAGAAAGCATCTTGCGAGAAATAGAATCACTCTATAAAAAAGGAGTGAAAAAAATTAATGACCTTACACTCCCAACACTCAACATGTACGGTTCCTACTGCGCACTCTATGACACACCAAGTAAAATCCATTCTCCAATCATCAATGAAGAACTAACAGTCTATGATAAACCCAAATACTGCAATCAACAATGTGTCGGTTGCACATACAGAAAAATCAACGAAGACCTCGTCCCCCTCTTAGAAGGCGTAGAACAATTACAACAGAAATATAAACATACACAGCTAGAATTACGAAGCGCTATTCGTCATGACATTATTCTTGATCAAAAAAACTTGTTTAGAAAAATGATGCACTTTATCACAAGACTAAAAATTGCGCCAGAACATATCTCTCCCCACATACTCAACCAAATGAACAAATCAAACCCGGAAACATTTAAAGAATTCTTACAATTCTATAAACAAGTCAATAAAGAACAAAAAACAAACAAACGTCTCGTCCCCTACTTTGTCGCTGCACACCCAGGAACAACAGAAAAAGACATGGCAGATTTAAAAAAATTCTGCGAGAAAGAAGATCTGTATACCTCCCTAACACAAGTATTCACTCCTACGCCTGGTACCGTCGCAACAGCAATGTACTACACCGGAGAAAACCCACTAACACGACAAGAAGTCTACGTCCCAAGAACTTTTAGAGAGAAGAAAGATCAAAAAAACATTCTCGTAGAAACTGAAACAGAAGTATACGATAATAATGGATAAAACTCCTAGCTGTCTTTTTCATCCAAATAATCTTCCCAATTCCCCCTCTAGTTCATCACTCTTCAACAATACAGACGAGCTTAAGCAGCAGCTTTACTTTTACTCTTTCAACAGACACACATTCACAAACTCTTAACGCGCGTGTCTCCCGCACTAATTTTATTCTAGATGTTTCGTACAATTAAAGAGTTTTATCTTCTTTCCCTTTGAATTTATTTCACACACTGTAAGAGCAGTATTATGTTGGGGAATGGAAATTTTATCTTCTGGATGTAAATTTTTTATTACCCGAATAATCGCCTTATTGATTCCGTTATGTGCTACAAAAAGCACAGTTCCTTTCGGATATTTTTTAAAAGCCTTATTGACAATTTTCTTCGCCCGTCTATACAAACTAGTCTTGTTTTCCACATCAGAGGGCAAATTATTCCAATCAACCCGGTCCATAGGTTTATATTTATAACTTCCTAGATCCCCTTCCCTCAGTTCGTCAACCAAGTGAAAGTCTACATTTTTATGATATTTTACAATCTCCTCAGTCGTACGTTTAGCTCGTAAAATCGGACTAGAATAAATAGCATCAATCTTTTCATTCTTAAGACGTTTAGCAAGCTTCTTCGCCTGCTCAACGCCTTTAACAGTCAACTCATCTTTAACTCCTGCAAGAATCCTTTTTACATTCCCCTCTGTTTCCCCATGCCTTGTAACGAGAAGCTTCATAACTTTTTTAAGAGATAGCTTCATTTAAATTTATCTAAAAAAATTAAATCTCTCTGACACTCATCTTCTTGTAGACTAACCCATCAGTACTTACTCCATCGCTTCTCCAATACACCGCGACATTGGGCTTTCCAGATTCTGATCCTAGCCGAGCACCATTACTTAACTTTAACCCAGGATTAATCCCAGGAGCACAAGAAGTTCCGCTTGTACCAAAATTACTTCCCGTATCTTCAAACTCATTTATTTTTGTCCAATTACCCCCATTTAATCCATCCGTCTCATCTAAGTACAATTCTAACTTTACATTTCCATTTGGAAGATCATATACCACATATTTGTATCCAATCCATTGATTCTTTGGTAAACCGCCAGACCATTTTTGTCTACTTACAACAACACTTGAAGAAGGATGATGTGTTTCTTTTTCAAAATCGATCTTTCCATCATACCGCATTCTCCCCATTAATCCTCGCGTATCACAAGAATCAACATCTTCATCACCAGTTGTTCCATGATTCGTTCTTGCAGCTCCAACAATACCACCCCAATTTGTATTTCCATCTGCAACTCTCATTGCATACACTGTCATTTCAACATTATTCCAACTCTCTCTTAATACAGGATCATGAATATACATTCTCGGAACAGAACCAGTAATCTTGAATAATCCATTTCCATCAACCTTGTAATTTGCATTCCCATGATCTGCATCAAACCAAGAATCTTGCGGATCTACACCTGAAAATGTTCTTGCAACACCATTATGCCATGTAGACATCCATTCTTTACCAAGAGTAGGATATAACTCTTTAATTCCAAAGACATCAATTCTTACATTGGCAGTTCCCGGAATAACTGGAGGTAGAGTGGTATTTGTCGTATTTGCAATTGGCGGAGGAGGGGTCGTATTCACTGGCGGAGTAGTATTTACAGGTGGAGTAATTGGAACTGCACGCGCTAATGTTTCGATCTCTGCCGTACTAATTGCCCTATTTAAAATAATAAACTCATCAAATGAACCTTTGAAATAACTATTTCCTTCCCTAGTTCCCAAATTTAACGGAGCTCTTCCATTTCTCGGAACGACACCAGCGCTTCTTACAGAAATAGAATCTTTTAAGACACCATTTTTAAATAATTTCAAATTCGTTCCATCATACGTTGTTACAAGATGCATCCATTCTCCTTTATTGATTGGCTCCTGAACATCCACTGTTGCGCCAGAACCACCAGTGAGATTATATAATGAGAAACTAATCTTATTTGCATTTGTTCTACTTGAACTATTAAAATATCTAAACACATATTCTTGATTATCTGCTTCACCTTTTCCTAAAAAATTAATATACTCCTTCTGCGCTCCTTCTCCAACAAAATTAGTTTTATCAAATTTCACCCAAGTAGATACTGTAAATGCGTTTCTTGTGCTTGGACTTAATGCATTATTATCCCTTAGACTGATCTTATCATTAATTCCATCAAACTCAAATGCTCCATCATTTACTCTTCCGCCAGTCCTATTCCACCTTGCTCCACTTACTGTTCCGTTGTTATTATTGCCTGAAAAATCATACACTCTGGCCCTACTCTCTGCCACAGAAGCCCAATTATTAAAATGAAACTGAACAATATCTCCATTTAGCTCAATTGCCTGCACAGATGCAACAAGAAGAAGCACTGTTATTCCAAAAAATAGTTGTTTAATCATCTTAGTTGTTTATATGAAACCTATGGAGTATAAGCAACTGGATTTGTCACTGTATTTAAAACCATGATAAAGAAATTGTTCACTAGTGACGCTTCTTTATAAAAAGTGAAGTCAGCAAATCTTTTTTCTCGTTATTTTTAATAATTATATTTCTGATTTCACCCTATACTTTCTCTTTTTTGTATAATTAATTATCTTTTTTTAGAAAAATAAAATGAACTCATTGAAAGTAAAAAAATCTCTTAGACCAACTCAACAAACAAGAAAACACTTACTCCCAACTACTCGCCGAACAAATATTCGACCTCTCCAGATCTTACCTAGCATTAAAGATTTAACCCATCACCCTTCAGTAGCGCGGATGGTTTTAAATAATCCTTTAACCAATTTTACTAAAAAGGTCTAAAGAAGACGCATATAAATCTAATCACTGCGCATGTCTCCCGCACCATACTTAAAAATCATCAGAGTTTGGATATAATTTTTATTTCTATCTCATCCCCAATTTCCATTCCCATCTTGTTTAATATTTCGGGAGGTATGATCACCCCGCACAACCCATCTACTTCTAAAATTTTGCTCTAAATATTTCCATGTTCTTACCTAAACAGAGACGCTAATATATCTTTCTGTCATTTTCCCGAAAATCTTTAGGTGTAAATAACCAGTTCAACTTATACAAAAACTCATCTTCTGTTCTTTTCACAACAACATACGCTCCTTCAACATTTGTCTGACTCGCTAACACGTTTATTATTTTTAACATACTTCCCCCAGTGGTGAATACGTCATCAACAACAGCAACCCGATCTCCTTCCTTAGGAACATATCCCTCCATTTGATTCCTCAACCCATATCCCTTCTGCTCTTTTCTTACCATCGTTAATTTCAAATTTTTCCTCGCTGACATCACCGCAATTAACGGTAAACCCCCATAATCACTCCCGGCAACACATGTAACATCCTTCCCCAATAATTCAATCATTCCATCTGCAAGCTCTCTTAAAAGAGACGGATCCCCATACGCTTTCTTAACATCAATATACACATCACTTTGTTGACCACTTGCTAACACAACCGGTTTTCTCTCAACAACGCCAGCTTGAATTAATCTTTCTTCTAAACGCATCCATCCTACCAGTACCCCTACTTATTTTAATCTTTTTACTCCAAAAAAGCCCTAGAAACGCTTATAAATAAACCAAAAATCCACAAAGGATGGCACCACCAACCGGACCAACCAGTTTGACTACACGAAAGCTAATCACCACTCTAAAAAAAACAAGCATGAAGGAAAAAGTAAATACCTGGAAAGCAGTAGCAGAACAATTAAGCAGACCAACAAGAATCAGAAGAGAAGTCAGCTTATTCACCCTTAATCAACACACTAAAGAAGGAGAAATCGTCGTCGTTCCAGGCAAAGTCTTAGCAAACGGGAACTTAACAAAAAAAATTACTGTCGCAGCATTCAAATTTTCTAGCGAAGCAAAAGAAAAAATTAATAAAATCGGAAAAGCAATCACCATCCAAGAATTATTAAAAGAACAACCAAAAGCAAAGAACGTGAGGATCATCGGATGATTATTGACGCAACTAACCTTGTCATTGGCAGAATCGCAGCTTATTCTGCAAAAAAAGCACTCTTAAACGAGGAAGTCATCATTGTAAATTGTGATAAAGCAATCATTACAGGCACTAAAGACTTTATCAAAGCTCATTACTTAGAACGAAAAGAGCGAGGACATCCTTACGACGGTCCTTTTTATCCAAAGATGGCAGATAGAATCTTACGAAGAACCATCAGGGGTATGCTTCCTTACAAACAAGAACGCGGAAAACAAGCTTACTCTAAAATCATGTGTTATATTGGAGTTCCACTCGCTTACCAAAACAAAGAAATGAGCACCGTCCCAAAAGCACACTTATCCAAACTAAAAACAAGCAACTTCATGCAACTAAAAGAAATCTCACAAATCTTAGGAAAAGGAATTTAACAATGGATGTACCCCAAGTTCACGAAGACAAAAAAACAGTAGTCGCAGAAGAAAAGAAGGCAGCTAAAAAAGCTGCAAAACCAAAAGTAAAAGCGCCAATCCAAAGTTCAGGAAAAAGAAAACGCGCAGTCGCTCGCGCAGTCTTAACACCAGGAAAAGGAATAATTCGAATCAATAATTCTTTACTCGAACATTTAACACCAATCATTGCACGACATAGAATCATGGAACCACTCATGCTCTCCGAAGACGTAGGACAAAAAGTAAACATTAATGTTCAAGTTCAAGGCGGAGGATGGCAAGGACAAGCTGACGCAGTACGCCTAGCAATTGGAAGAGCCTTAGCACAATTTGATAAAAAACTAAAAAAAGTATTCTTAACATATGATAGACACATTATTGTGGCCGACATTAGGCATCGCGAACAGCGCAAACCGAACGATTCTAAAGCACGTGCGGCCAGGCAAAAAAGCTATCGCTGATGTTCGTTACTTTAGGCGAATAAGCCTTATTTCTTCATTTTATAGAAGAGTACGTCAAATGAGATTTATAAAAAATATTTTCCGGAAACCTTTCGAAAATTTCGTGATCTTTTCGGGTTTTCCCCAGTAAAGTTTTTGAATCTTAAAAAGATCTTGATGTATGGACACAAAAGGGGAAAAATTAGATTTAAAGGAATATCTTCCAGAAATAATTCTCACAGGCTCAGGAAAACAATGCGTTCTCAGTTATTACGCTGATGATCTTTACATTTCAGTATCTTATCAAACACAACAAACAAATAATGCTAAAGGAGAATACAGCTTTACTTTTCCAAGGTTCATTTCTAAATCAGAAGAGACCTTCGAAGTTCTTGGTTTATTACAAGCAGAAATGGGAAAAACACAAAATGGATGTCTTAATTTTACTAATTCTGAACCTAAGATCATGAATAAAGTCCTTAAATGGTTTTACAAAGAGCTTGATATAAAAACCGAACAATGGAAATGGTATCTCGCTGCAAATATTCAGAAACCTCAAGACTTAGAAAATAAAAGACGGATCGAGGAATATTTAGCCATATATTGGACAAAAAACACACCTCTTCTTTTAGCCAACACCCATCCTACCCTAGTCAGTTATCGGGATGTTGAACACCTCTCTTTAAAATCTGCTTATTATGGAGTAATGATTATTGAATTCAAAAATAACCTCTTTAGTCAAATCTTCAAAAACGTTCTTAGAATAATCACCTACGAAAAGCTTCTTCAGCAAGAAATAAATTTTATACGCTCTTTTCTTAAAGGTCTAACCGCGGGAGAAGGATGCATCGAATGCGACAAAGATTCTAAAAAGTTTAGAGTTCATATCAGCTGCACTATCCCCGCAGAAAAAGAAATTTATATAAAATGCTTAGCTAAACTAAATATAAATGCTTATGACTATCCTGGAGATAAAATAACAGTCTCCAGAAGAGAAAATCTTGTCCAACTCCTTCAACAACGCTTAATGACTCTCCATCCAAGAAAGTATGCTGCTTTTCTCAACATGATGAAACACTACCCCTCCATTTCCCAACAAACAGGCTACTTCACAGGAGAAAAGAAAGTGTGGAACAAACATCCAGAAGAAATCAATCAGAATATTCTAAAATTATTTAATCAAGGCATAACAAGAACAAAAGATATTGCAGAACAGTTAGAAATCAGTACTATTAAAGTAAATCGGATTTTAAAAAAGAATAACTTAGGAAAGAGACTAATAAAAACTTCAGAAACAATAAGAAAAGAACTCGCAGATTACGCACAACAACATACTGAACTTTCTTTAAAAGAAATAGGAGAACACTTTAATCTCTCTGAATCAGCAGTTGTTAGAGCATGTAAAAAATACAATGTTAAAAGAGATCCTGGAAAACTACATTGCACAATTCCAGAAGAAAAGATTCAACGTATCATTCAACTCTATAAAGACGATCCTACAATCAAATTTAAACAGATTATGCAAGAGGTAGGAGTAAGCGATACAGTTATTCGAAGAGTAAGAAAAGAACATCGCTTAGAACATTTAGGATTTAAACGATTAATTGGAAATAACAATAAGAAATACAAACAGAATGTTTTTAAAGAACCGTTTTCAGAATTAGCTTATGTCAAAGAAGCAGAAATCTTACTTTAATAAAAAAGGGCAGGTTAGTGAAACAATTAATTCTGTACCGGTTGAAAACATTTTACCAACAAAATATGGAACATTAAGTTTAGTCTTTGGCATAGCGGGAATTCTTTTATTTTTTCTCTTTCTACCACTTATTATGACCTCCAGCATTATCCAATCAACAGGCGGCTCTCTTGGCATCGGCTTTCTCGGTACAATTATCAAGAACTTATCAATACCCCTTACTATCCTTCTCTTAGTAATCGATCTTCTTGCAATCTTCTTTTCATTAAAACAAAAAAAGATTCA
>JBAZPJ010000043.1:0-8906 GCA_041648255.1 Candidatus Nanoarchaeia archaeon | reverse complement strand
GAGGTTCATCATTTTACCAAACGGTAAAATAAACGGGTGAGGTCTCGTTAAAAAATATTTTCGCTCGCTATTCACCACCCACCCCTAAAGGGAGGAAGGATCTCTAGCGAGCCTATCATTTAGAAACAAATAAAATAATCTACTTAGAATACTCCAATGAAGTCTGGAACGGTATCTTTACCCAAACACAGTGGATCCAACAACAAGGATGCAGCAATCCACTCACTCACGTTGACCCTCAAACTGTATCTGACACAAGTATTATCGGATGTGAAGATTTACTTGCAGGACTACGCTACCAAGCACAACGATCCGCAGATATTTACAGAATATTTAATCAAGAATTTGGAAACGATCCAAGAATCATTAATGTCGTCGCAAGCCAAACCAGCAACACCTGGCTCTTTGACAGAATCTTTGAAGCAATGGCTAACGAGAAATTAAATCCAACTAACGAAAAAATAGAAGCAATCGCAATCGCACCCTACTTCGGAGCAAGCATCGCAGACGACTTAGTTGATAAAAACGAAGTAGATTCAATCACAGTTAATCAAATCTTAGATCGAGCAGAATTAGATATTCAAACAAATGTTAACAATTGGATGACTACGATGAGTCACTATGCTACAACCCATACTGTTCAATTACTTGCATATGAAGGCGGACAACATTTACGAGCAACTAATGCTGGATTAAACAATGATGTATTAACTCAAAAATTAATTGCTGCAAATATGGATCCAAGAATGAAAGAATTATACACTCTTTACTTAACTCAATGGAAACAAGTAGGCGGAGGATTATTCGTCCACTTCTCTTCCATTGTCAAACCAACCAAATGGGGTTCATGGGGATTACTCGAATACACCGGACAGCCAGCTAGCGAGGCACCAAAATACCAAGCAGTAAAAGAATTTGTTCCAACAAGCTTACCCCCAGTTATTCCGCCGGTTGAAGAACCCCCTGTTACTCCTCCGAGCGATCTACCGCCACCCACCTCCACCCTTCTTGCTTACTGGAATTTTGATAATAATGTCCAAGACCAAAGCGGAAACAATTACCATTTACAAAATCACAACGTTAATTGCAACGTACCAGGAAAAATAAACCAAGGATGCTTAATTGGAAACAACGCAGAATCACTTGATATCACCCCCTATCCATTAGCACAAAACGCGCAAGCATTCAGTTTTGCAACATTCGTAAACTTCCAGGGTAATGAAGGAGAGAAGCATATTATGAGTCTAGGCTTTGAAAGCTTCGGACTCAAATACTTTGGACATGGAGAATTCCACTGCATTTTAAGAAACTCAAACGGAGACTTCCTGTATAACCACGATGATAACTTCTGGCCAGTCATCGGACAATGGCATCACGTCGCATGCACCTATAACCCAACAGACAAAACCTTGCGCTTCTATGTTGATGGACAACTCAACGAAGCGTTTGTCGTTCCTACTTTTGATTCGTTCAAAGACTTACCCCAATCCGGAATGGGAGTTGGATGTAAAAAACCAGGATTCTGTGAAGGACCAGTACCCGGATTTCCGATCGTAACTGTAACAATGGATGAAGCAAAACTCTATACAACCACCCTGACAGACCAACAAGTGCTCAAGCTTTCTAGAGGAGAATCATTTTAACACAGAACATTTAGTTCTTTTAATCTCTTCTTTACTTTAGTTGTATCTTTAAATTGAATGATTTCCATCCCTAACTCTTTAGCAGTTTCCAGATTTTCCAACTTATCATCAATAAAAACACATTCTTCCGCCTTTACTTTTAACTTCTTTAAAGCAATTAAGAAAATCTCCTTCCCGGGTTTCGCAACTTTTAATTCATAAGAAACGAAGATAGCATCAAATACATCTTCCAAGTCATACTTCTTTTTCCAATACGTAAACCATTCTAGAATCGTATTTGATATTAACGCAACCTTGTAGTTCTTTTTCAACCTCTCTGCAAGTTCGAATGTTTCTTGGATAGGACTAAAAGAACCATACCATTCTTTCTTTAATTGTTCAGAAGAAATAGGAAGCCTGATTTCTTTTACAAGCGTTTCCCAAAACTCCTTTTCAGAAATCTCACTCACTCTCGCTTTATCCCACAGTTTCCTTCTTAATGATCTAAATTTATCTTCATCGACTTCGTATTTTTGGGCAGTATCTTCAATTAACGCATCAAATGTACCCGGTTTAGCAAACACACCAAAATAATCAAAAATAATTACTTTAATCATTTTCTTAAAGGATAAGCAAATATAATCTCATCCTCCCCATAATGCAACTTCTTTAAAACACCCATCTGCTTAAAACCGAAATCCAAATGCATTCTTATTGAGACTAGATTTGAACATTTTGTACTACTCAACACAAACCTTTGCTTAGCTGATTGTTCTTTCTTACTTACTCGAATATACCTCTCTAACAATTTTTTTGAAAGACCGTTTCCTCGATATTTTTTATCAACAGCAATATACTCTAAATAATTCGCTTCATGAGAATAAGCCCTTGTATAAGCAAATACTCCTAAAATAACTTTTTTATCTTCAAGAACCCACACCTGCTTCTTTTTTAAATTTTCTAAAAAACACTTTTCTGCTTCTTTCTTACTATCAAAAAAATCTTCCAATAAAAGCCTAACAATACCTGCCCTATCCCCTTTCTTTGCTAAAAGAACTTGCATAAACAAATTTTAATTCACTTCTTTAAAAACTTATTTATAACTCTTCACCAGTCAAATACTTATACGCAGAATAGGAAGCACTAACTGCTTCACCAACACCAGTAATAGCTTGTTTGAATTCAGTATCAACAACATCACCAGCAGCAAAGAATCCTTCAACATTTGTTCTTGCAAGTCGATCAATCATAATCTCTCCTTTTTTATCCAAATTAACTCCAATCTTCTTAGCTAAATCTGATAACGCAATATGACCAATCTCAACAAAGACGGCATCAACCTTTAATTCTTTACTTCCATTAAACTCTTTATCTAACATAACATGAGTAACTTTTTTATCACCTTTAATCTCAATAACATTTGTTTTAGTAATTACTTCAATCTTCTTATTTTTCTTTACTCTTTCAAGATTAACAGGCTCAGGATGAATCTGCTCTCCACGATAAATGATAAAGACTTTACTTCCCCACTGGGTTAAGAGTAATGCTTCTTTCGCTGCAGAATCAGCACCACCAACAACAGCAATTACTTTATCTTTGTAAAAAGCGCCATCACAATTATGAACACAGGCAACATCCGTTACAAAAGAATGAGAATTTTCTACAGTAAGATCGAAAACTGGACCGACATAGTTTTCTTTTGAAAGTGAATTGATCGGTATAACCGCGTGATCTCCATCAAACCATCCAAAGTAATTGACAGACTTTCTTTCTTTAATCCAATCATGCTGAATATTCATTAGCTTGCAAATTGGTTCAAGCCAAGCACCACCAATTTCCAACTCGTATTTATCATGCTTAGCATGAATTATTCTTCCATTAATTTTATGGGTTTTTTTATTTTGTTCATCAATAGTTTTCACAAAAAAATGTGGTATCGCTCCCATTCTTAAAAAAATTAATTTTAACTGGTACGCTAACTGTTCAGAACTCGTTACGTAATGCAGACCTTTTTCTCTTTTATATCCATCACCAAACCACATTGTTCTAAATATCTTACCTTGCTTCTCTTTAGATAAAAAGAGCGCCCAAATTGGTAATTTTTTGCTAAAAGATTCTTCCCCGAATAACGCTTTAAAAAATTCTCCAATAATACTTGAATAGCATTTTACCTGTAATGACGTGGCAGATTCATCAATATATGCTTCCACCTTAAATACTTTTTTAATTAAACTTGCAACCTCTTCAACATATTCCTTCTCCGTCTTTTCAAAAGAAAACACTAGACCTCTTGAAGAATGTCCCTCTGCGATATAATAACCAATTAAATACAAAAAGTCATCGTTAAGAGAGATCGTATTAGGAATCCTTACAGAAGTATGCGTTTCTTGTTTGTTATAACATTGATCATCTTTATCAATTAATACTTCAACTACTTCGCTTATCTTAATTTCTGTCTTATCCTTTACCTCTTTCATTATCGGATATAACAAATAATCTCCCTTTCTCAAATCCTTAGCTGGAATCCAGGCAGGATCATACATAATTACATTTTTGAGATGATCCATCCATTTTTCTCCAAATTCTCTTTTACAGTTTAGCCGATAATTCGGATGATTCCTTAATGGTCTAGCTGCCAAAACTAAATGATCCGCAGTTAATTTTAAGGTTTTATGAAAATACCTTGGTCTTAAATTAACAATTTCTCCATTATAATCCTTTTTCAAAGTTGCATGAATCTTTTCAAATTTTCCTTCGCGCGTAAAAACTTTTTCCCCTTCTTTCAAAAATTGGATTTGTCTTGAACTCGGATTTGTAATTACCTTCGTTCCGGGAAGTACACACAATGCACAATAATGAACCCCTTTATTTGCAAACGTATCTTCCCCGGGAACACCTAACTTTCTCCATTTCGTTCCAGTCGCATAAATAACGGACTTTGCTTTGTACACATGTTCATCAGTTGTAGCTTCAAATATTTTCCCTTCTTTCTTTAAATCAATTACCCGTTCATTCTTAATTGAAACAGAAGGATACGCCTCTGCATGCTCTTGTAATTTCTGAGCCAACTCTAACCCTGTTAACTTTTTAAAACCAGGATAATTTTCAACAACATCGGTAAGAATAATCGTTCCACCAGGAATTTCTGCAAGAACAACTGTCTTTAATCCAAAACGACCAGAATACATCGCAGCAGCAAGACCAGCACAGCCACCCCCAATGATCAATACATCAAACGTTTCCATTAGAAAGATCGTTTTTCACTTTTTTATAAAGTTATGGTTTCTCCACCCATATACTCCATCAACGCAACCCTTTTATTTGATTGAATTAACGAACTCTTATGAAAAAAATAATCTTCCTTCTTTTTATTGTTCTTTTCTTAATTAGTTGCAGTAAAGAATCAACACCACCAACGATTCCTACTTCAAGCACGGAATGTGCAGTAAATAGCGATTGTATGAAAGGAGGATGCTCTTCTCAAATCTGCGCACCCGCAACACAAGAAGGCATCATCACAACCTGTGAATACAGACCCGAATATGACTGTTATCAAGAAGCAACCTGTGGATGCGTTCAAGGTACATGCGGATGGACAGAGAAAGATGTAGTAGATCAGTGTGTTGCAGAAAAAAGAAACAGTTAATTACCGCTGAGTAACACTCAAAGCAAGATTTATAACTTTTGGCTTATTCCATTAGACATGAGCCTCGCGGATTTAATCAAAACGAACTGGACCTCTTTAAAAAAAGGAAGTAGCCGCGCAGCATTGACCACCTACACTCTCGCCGGAGTACTTCTCCTCTCTCCTGCAAATTGTACTCCAAACAACAACACACCTCGAGAAGAAAAAAAATTTATCTATGAAAAAATCGATCCAAACAACCGCAGAATAAAAAACAGCATGAAATGGAAAGACCATTACTTCGCCGTTGCCAAACACTACCCCCAATTTTCAAAACAATTCGACCTTTCACTCAATGATACCGCAGCAGCACTTGCAGCATTCACCGCAACAGAATCAGGAGGAAATCCCAACGCAGAAAGTGGAAGCGGAGCAAAAGGACTTACTCAAATTATTGATTCAACAGGAAAAGGTATTTCGGCCATTAGAGGATATGAACAATTTCCAGAAGGATGCACTCTTGATCCAGCCCAGAACTGTTACGTTCTCAAGGGTAAAACGGATAATAGAACAAAACCCTATATCTCTCTCGCCGGCGGAGCACTTGTCATCCATTCGAAAGCAGAATGGTTAAGAAAAAAAGGAGGGTTTGAAAAAGCTACACCCCAAGATCTTCTTTTAGGAGGAATCACTGCTTATAACACTGGAGAAAAATGTGTTAAGCAAGCAGCAGAAGTAGCAGGAAGCACTAGCTATGCAACATGGCAACCCTATCTCACCCCAGAACTTATTGAAAAATGCCTAGGCTTTGATGCAAAAGCAGCAAAGAAACAATCACACGATGCAAAAGCATTTGCCCCAAGAGTCTTAGGATTCTATAGACAATTTAGAATTAAACCAGAATTTAGGCAACCACATTAAAAAAACTTAGACAACGAGGTTTGTTCTTTCTTTTCTTTTACTAACTTACTCTTAGCTAAATAATCATATACATTTAATTTCATTCTCGATTGAACACTCGGAATTGCTTCTTCTAACGAATTAAATATCTCTGGCTGTTTTGTAAACGCACTTCTTGATACTTCTCTTAAAATTCCAACCCCTAACGGCGCATCATATTCTGGAAGCACCTCCCTTAACACTAACACTGACGCTTGCCGCTTTATTCTTCTTAAAAATTCTACAACCGCAACTCGATTCGCATAATATGCACCAGTCACTGTATTAGCATACGTTTTTCTTCCAAAGACATCTTCATCATCACTCGCAAACATCGGCGGTAACCCTTCAACAAACTTTGATTCAATTACTTCAAACGACCACTGCCTTGGGAATAGAATAAATTCGTAATGATTTCCCAAATAGGTATCATGAAAGACTAACACTTCATTAATCAATTTAAAATCTAAAATTTCCTGAACACCTTGCTTAGACACCATATCATCAACAGCAGTCACGCTCCATCTACTTGGAACCAATCTTCTTTGTTTTTTAATTCCTAACACACCAGCAGATAACAATTTAATTAAAGAACTTACCCCCACCTTGTGACTGTATAAATCTAACACTGCATCCTTCGCTTTAAAATCAATATCACTTACTACATACTCTACTCTCTTCATCACTCTCGGATTCTCTGTTAGCCTTGCTTTCTCTAACGGCGCAGGATTTCCTACAGGACTAGACAACCCATCAGCTTCAATAGATACTTTTGGCTTCTTTTTTAAAAAAAACTCAACATCACACTGCTTTTCAGCCATAGAAATCTCCTGCATCACTTCCACTAACCTTCCACTCGGCGCTTTTACTTCACTAAGAAATCTCCCATACACCATACTTCCCCGATTCTTTAAAATTTCATCAATAGATAAACGATGTTTAAACCATTCTTCAGGATGACTCAATACATTTGCATTTTCAGTATGCCCAGCAGGAGCAAGAATACCCGTAAACACTTTTGGATAATTAAAACGACCAACAAATAACTCTGGAGGAGAAGAACCAAGAAAATTCAACTTAACATTCTTCACATCAAGCTTTTGCAATCTAGAAAACAATAACGTTGCATCTCTTTGAATAACTCTTGGATCCATTCAACTACTAAGACGTTAATCTATAAAAAAGTTACTTTAGCTCACTCTTTCAACAAAAATTTCCTTTCTTGAAGAAGCATAATGAGCATACTCTACTAATACTCCCATGATCTGCTTCGAAAATAAATACCTAAAATCCCACTTCTGTCCTAACAATGAATCAACCTCCCAAAAAACAGTCTCATCAGGATTTCTTCGCGCATTAAACCCGTCGAGCACAACTTCCAAATATTCTAAACCGCCAGGATATAATTTCACATCTAAATGACGATTCACTAACCACCTTTCACCTGTTCCTTCGTTAGCAAACTCCCCCTTGAAACCAACTGTAACTTTTTCATAAATCGAAATCTCTTCCAAATTCGGAACGCGAATAACTTCACCCTCGCTATCTTTCTGCCCACCACGATGCTTTAATACGCGCAATGTATGCTGGATTTTTGCAGCATCCTCACCGATCAATACAATCTGCGGATCTGTCTTTGGAACAATATACGCATAATACCCTTTGATTTCTCCATTACTTGTCATCTTAACAATTAGGATTAAACAACAATTTATAAACATTCCCTCAAAAAAACCGAAAACCTTCCGGAAAAAACCTTAAATATTCCGACTTAACTAAAAAAAGCATGGCAGCAAAAAAAGAGACTTCAAAAGGAACACGCTTATTAGAATTCTACGGAACAGAATGCCAGCACTGCAAACCAATGGAACCTATCATGAAACGCGTTGAAGAAGAAGCAAAGGTTAAGATTGTCCGATTAGAAACCTGGCACAACGCAGCAAATGAAAAACTCCACCAAGAGTTAGATGGCGGATTCTGCGGAGGAGTACCCTTCTTCTATAATGAAAAAACGAAAGAAAAACTTTGCGGCGAAATTCCCTACGACAAACTCCTCAAATGGGCGACCAAGAAATAATCTTACAAAAACCAGACTGGCTAAAAATACGACCACCCTCTGCAAAATTCTTAGAACTCAAATCACTCTTTAAAGAAGAAAAATTACACACCGTCTGCGAAGAATCCCACTGTCCCAATATTTCAGAATGCTGGAGCAAAGGCACAGCCACTCTTATGATATTAGGAGATACGTGCACACGAGGATGCAAATTCTGTCATGTAAAAACAGGATATCCTCAATCGCAACCAGACGTGAACGAACCCGAACGATTAATTAAAGCAATCAAAACAATGAACTTAGACTATGTTGTTATTACTTCAGTCGATCGGGATGATTTAATAGACCAAGGAGCAGAACACTTTGCAACATGTATTAAATTAATTAAAGAAACATTTCCCCAATTAAAAGTAGAAGTCTTAATTCCAGATTTTCGAGGCAATAAAGAATTAATTAAAAAAATAATAGACGCACAACCACACGTGATCGCACATAACGTAGAAACAATTGAACGATTACAAGGAACAGTTAGAGATAAACGAGCGAATTATGAACAGTCGTTAGGGGTATTACGATTTGTAAAAGAAATAAATCCTACAATTTATACCAAATCTGCACTAATGCTTGGATTAGGAGAAACACAAGAAGAAGTCTTACACACCTT
>JBAZPJ010000042.1:0-8920 GCA_041648255.1 Candidatus Nanoarchaeia archaeon | reverse complement strand
ACAAACGTCCACCAAGTGCTTTGTAGCACTTGGTTCCATCCCAAAAGGAGATTAAAAAAGAAGTCATTCGGAGGTACTGAAATAAGCGCAAGCTTTATAAATAAAACGACGTTGCACAATTTATGCATCTTTCTAGACAGCCACAGCAACCAATTACAGCATTAATAATGTCTAGAGTGAATGCT
Organism: Candidatus Nanoarchaeia archaeon; assembly: GCA_041648255.1. Lineage (GTDB taxonomy): Archaea > Nanobdellota > Nanobdellia > SCGC-AAA011-G17 > GW2011-AR18 > JAHFKM01. The sequence continues at coordinate 8,735 of JBAZPJ010000042.1, read as the reverse complement.
CACGGGTCGGTAGCTCAGCTTGGTAGAGCATCTGAAACGAGGCAACCATACCGGTCAAGATTATTGTCCCGTTAGGTGACACTTTTACTCACGCTGAGAAGAAATCAGGTGGTCGAGGGTTCAAATCCCTTCCGGCCCGCATTACCCCAAAACATGGAAGAAAAAGAAACCTTCAACATTTCAGAGCACTTCCTTGTGCCGAACCATGTCAAATTAACAGAAGAAGAAAAAAAAGCACTCTTAGAAAAATATAACATCAGCATTAATCAATTACCAGAGATATTCGCTTCAGACCCAGCAATCGTAACACTCAACGCACAAGTCAGCGACGTTATTGACGTCGTACGAAAAAGCCCAACAACAGGAGAAACCCACTTTTATCGGGTCGTCATCAATGGTTAAAGGATACAAAGATCTCATCACAAGCTACTTTCGTGAATACCCTTTTGTAGAGGCAAATATCAACAGTTTCAATGACTTTGTAGAAAAAGGATTACAAAAAATTACAGACGAAATGGGCGACATTGTCCCAACCATCATTCCCCAAGAAGTAGAAAGCTTTGTCATCAAACTCAAAAAGATCTGGATAGAAAAACCAAGTATTACTGAAGCAGACGGAAGCAAACGAGAAGTCTATCCGAGCGAAGCACGATTACGAAACTTAACCTATTCAGCACCAATCTTCTTAGAAGTAACAGCCTATGTTGATGATGTCCAGCGAGAAAGCTTTACTTCAATGATCGGAAAATTACCCATTATGGTCAAATCTAAAAATTGCCACTTACACGGATTAAAACGGGAAGAACTCATTAAAAAAGGAGAAGACCCAGACGACGCAGGCGGATACTTCCTCATTAATGGAAACGAACGAGTCATGATCACCGTTGAAGATTTAGCTTCTAATAGATTATTTATTGATCATAAAGGAACAGGACCAAGCGAATACGTCGCACGCGTCTTTTCAGAAATGGGTAACTACCGCATCCCCCACATCTTAGAACAAATGAAAGACGGCATTTTCTATTTAAGTTTTACACGCTTTAGAAGAATCCCTATTATCCCCGTCATTAAATCATTAGGCTTAGTTAAAGACCAAGAAATTACAAGACTAATTTGCGGAGACAAAGCATACGACTCAGTTTTAATTAACCTCTATGACGCAGCAGAATTAAAAAAAGAAGATGAAGCACTTGATTACCTCAGCAAGAAAATCGGCGTTAGCCAACCAAAAGATGTTAAATTCGAAAAAGCACACGAACAACTCGATAAATATTTATTACCCCACCTTGGAACACAACCAAAAGACAGACTCGCAAAAGCATACAACCTCTGCAAAATCATTAAACGATTCCTATTAGTTACAGAAGAAGAAAAACCAACTTCAGATAAAGATCACTACATGAACAAACGCCTAAAAATGTCTGGAGATCTCCTTGAAGATTTAATGCGAAGCAACATGAGAAGTTTAGTTCAAGACATCCTCTATAACTTCCAACGCTTAGTAAAAAGAGGAAAATTCCAATCAATCAAAATCATTATTAGAGATGAATTATTAACCTCCAACATCAAAAGCGCACTCGCAACAGGAAGCTGGACCGGCGGAAGAAAAGGTATCAGCCAGAACATTGACCGAAGCAACATCTTATCTGCATATTCACACTTACTCAGAGTAAGCTCACTATTAACATCAACACAAGAAAACTTCGAAGCACGCGCATTACACCCAACACACTGGGGAAGACTCTGCCCAATTGAAACTCCAGAAGGAACAAGCATTGGTCTAAGAAAAAATATGGCACTCCTCTGCACAGTCTCACGCGGAGAAGTCGCAGAAGAAAAATTAAAGAAAACCCTCGAAAGCATCGGGTTACAAGGAATCTAACACTATGACCGACATCTACCTCAACGAAAAATTCATCGGAACTGTCGTAAATGCGAAAGACTATGTCAAACAATTACGCACAGAACGACGACGCGGAGTCTTACCTTTAGAATTAAACTTCTACCATGATGAAGACATGGATGAAATCTATTTAGACACAACCCGAGGAAGAGCACGAAGACCATTAATTGTTGTTGAAAGCGCAAAACCAAAACTCACCTCAGAACACATCGAACAATTAAAAAATGGCGAAATCAAATGGGAAAAACTCGTCAAAGAAGGACTTATCGAATACGTTGACGCAGCAGAAGAAGAAAACTGTTACGTTGCTTTAGATGAAAGCGAACTAACCAAAGAACACACTCACGTTGAAATCGGACCAATTGTTATCTTAGGACTAGTTACAAGTCTTGTTCCTTACGCAAACTTCGGACCAGGATCTAAATTAATTAAAGGAAATAAAATGCAGAAACAAGCCATCGGCCTTTACGCAGCTAACTTCCTCCTCCGCATGAACACCGATGTTAACATCTTACATTACCCACAACGCCCACTAACAAAAACATTCATGCACGACATTATTGATTTTGACAGACACCCAGCAGGACAAAATTTAGTCATTGCAGTCATGAGCTACGAAGGATACAACATGGAAGATGCAATTGTTTTAAACAGAGCATCAGTAGACCGAGGACTCGCACGATCCACTTACTTTAAACCTTACAACGCAGAAGAATTACGTTATCAAGGTGGCCTTGTAGATGAAATCTGCATCCCAGATAAAGAAGTCAAAGGATACAAAGCAGAAAAAGATTATCGCCTACTCGAAGAAGACGGAATCATCTCCACCGGCATTAAAGTCAAAGAAGAAGATGTCTTAATTGGAAAAATCAGCCCGCCAAGATTCCTCGGAGAATTCGAAGAATTCAGCATTGCAGCAAACATCAAAAGAGAAAGCTCAATCTCCTTAACACACGGTGAACAAGGCATTGTTGATACAACCATCTTAACAGAAAATGAAGAAGGAAACAGACTCGTACAAATCAGATTAAGAAACCAACGCATCCCCGAAGTCGGAGATAAATTCGCCTCTCGCCACATGCAAAAAGGAATCTTAAGCCATCTTGTCAATCCAGAAGACATGCCATTTTCCGCATCAGGAATTATGCCCGACTTATTATTCTCACCACACGGAATCCCAACAAGAATGAGTATCAGCCACTTAATCGAAGTTGTTGGAGGAAAAGCAGCAGCCTTATCTGGAGAATACTTAGACGGAACGACATTCGACTCAACCCCAGAAAAAGAGATTAGAAAATCCTTACACAAACTAGGATTTAGGGATACAGGAACAGAAGCATTCACCAATCCCATCACTGGAAAAATGTTCAACGCACGCATCTACGTCGGAAACATGTACTACCTCAAACTCAAATACATGGTCGCAAACAAACTCCACGCACGTGCAACAGGAAAAATCCAACTCCTCACCAGACAACCAATCGAAGGACGAAGCCAAGGCGGAGGTCTAAGAGTAGGAGAAATGGAAAAAGACTGCTTCGTAGCACACGGAGCAAGCTTATTATTAAAAGAACGATTCGACTCAGATAAAACACGCGTCTCAATCTGCGAAGAATGCGGCATGCTCGCCATCTACGACAACTTCAAAAATCGCGAATACTGCGCAAAATGTGGCGGCAACGTAAAGATCAGCACCGTAGAACTATCCTACGCATTCAAACTATTACTCGATGAACTAAAAGCACTTTGCATCTATCCAAAACTCATCTTAGGAAGGAAATACTAAATGGCAGAAGACTACGTGTATAAGAAAGTAAGCGCAATGGTATTCGGATTACTCAGCCCAGATGCTATTAAAAAAATGGCATGCGCAAAAATAGTCACACCAGAATTATACGACAAAGAAGGATTCCCTGTAGATGGCGGATTAATGGATGTTCGCTTAGGAGTTATTGACCCGGGAATCAGATGTAAAACCTGCGGCGGAAATTTAAAAGAATGCATGGGACACTTCGGATACATGGACCTAGCACGACCAGTCGTTCATATTAAATATTCAGATGTTATTCTCACTTTTTTAAAAAACACCTGCAGAGACTGCGGAAAAGTTTTAGCAGACAAACGCATCAAAATCGAAGTAGAAGAAGATGAACCCGTTGTCGTCGTCAGCGAAGACGCTTCACCAGAAACAATACCCTTACCGGAAGAAGCACCACCAGTTAAAAAAGAGGCTGCAAGCAAAACTGTCAAAAAATGCCCTTACTGCGGAGCAAAGCAATTACCAATCAAACTCGAACGACCAAGCACCTACTTAGAAGAAGAAAAACGAGTAACTCCTATTGACATCCACACACGATTAAGCAGAATCACTGACGAAGACGTAGAAAAATTAGGATTAAACCCGATCTTCGCAAGACCAGACTGGATGGTCTTAACAATCTTACCTGTTCCCCCAGTAACAATCCGCCCTTCAATCACCTTAGAAACAGGAGAACGAAGCGAAGATGACTTAACTCACAAACTCGGAGATATTGTCAGAATCAATCAGCGACTATTCGAAAATATTAATGCAGGAGCACCAGAAATTATCGTCGAAGACCTCTGGGAATTATTACAATACCATATTACAACTTACTTTGATAATGAAGTGAGCCAAGTACCACCCGCACGACACAGATCCGGACAATCACTAAAAACATTAACAGAACGCATCAAAAGCAAAGAAGGAAGATTCAGACAAAACCTCGCAGGAAAAAGAGTTAACTTCGCAGCACGAACAGTTATCAGCCCGGATTCTAAATTAGAAATCTACGAAGTAGGAGTCCCCTTACAAGTAGCAATGGAACTTACCATTCCTGAACGCGTCACAGAATGGAACATGAAACGCTTAAAAAAATTCGTAGAAAACGGACCACACAAATACCCTGGAAGCAATTACGTCTTACGACCCGATGGAAAAAAGAAAAAAATCACAGAAGAAACACACGAACAACTCTTAGAAGAATTACAACCAGGATATATTGTAGAACGACACCTCATGGATGCAGACGTTGCAGTCTTCAACAGACAACCAAGCCTACACAGAATGAGCATCATGGCACACAAGATTCGCGTCTTATCTGGAAAATCATTCAGACTAAACCCCTCCGTCTGCAACCCTTACGCAGCAGACTTTGATGGAGATGAAATGAACTTACACATCCCCCAAACAGAAGAAGCACGCGCAGAAGCAGAAATCCTCATGCAAGTACAAACTCAAATCATCACTCCAAAAAACGGATTAAACATTATCGGATGCAGCACTGACGCAATCACAGGAAACTACCTCTTAACCAAAACAATGGAATTCGACAAAGAAAGCGCAGTAGAATTACTCCACGCAGTCGGCGTCTACAATCCAGAACGATTCTCTAACTTTAAGAAAAAAGTTACTGGAAAAGAAATCTTCAGCGCACTACTCCCAGACGATTTCAATTTCATCGGACAAAGCAAAAACAAAAAGCCAGTCATCATCCACGACGGAACCTTACAAGAAGGACATATCGACAAAAACACCATCGGAGAAGAAAAAGGAGAACTCATCCGCGCACTCTACGCACAATACGGACCAGACGCGGGAATCGATTTACTTGGAAAGATCTTCAGATTAGGCCTCGAAGCACTAGACCACTACGGCTTTACCACCAGCTTAGAAGACACAGACCTCCCCCAAGAAATCGCTGAAAAAATCAGAGAAACACTCTACAACGCAGAACGAAGAGTCACCCAATTAATCGAACAATTCCACAATAAAGAATTAGAAAACTTACCCGGACTAAGCGCAGAAGTAAGCTTAGAAGTAAAAATCCAAGAAACCCTAAACAAAGCAAGAAACAGAGTAGGAGAAATTATCAGCGAAATCTCAGACGAAGAAAACTCAACTATTATCATGGCACAATCAGGAGCAAAAGGAAATATCCTGAATCTCGCAATGATGGCCGGATGCGTCGGACAACAATCTTTACGAGGAAAACGCATTGAAAACGGATACAAAAATAGAACCTTAACCGTCTTCCCTAAAGGAGACTTAAGTCCAAAAGCAAGAGGATTCATCAAAATGGGATACAAAGAAGGTTTACCTCCCCAAGAGTTCTTCATGAACGCACTCACCGGAAGAGACAGCCTTATGGATACTGCTTTACGAACCCCAAAATCAGGATACTTGTACCGAAGATTATCAAATGCATTACAAGATATCAAAATCGCATACGACGACACAGTTCGAGACGCAAACGAAAACGTCATCCAATATAGTTACGGAGAAGATGGTCTTGACGTCTCAAAAACAGAAGGCGGAAAAATAAACATTCCACGCATCATCAAAGAAATCATGGGAGAAAAATAAACATGCTACCAGAACACTTACAAAACGAACTTGAAGAATCATTCAAGAAGTACAAACCAAGCGATAAACAAAAACAACAAATCAGCAAACGCATTGAAGCAATGTACGAAGAAGCAAAAATCGCACCAGGAGAAGCAATTGGCATCATCACCGCAGAAAGCTTCGGAGAACCATCCACCCAAATGACTATCAGCTCATTCCATTTCGCTGGAGTAGCAGAAATGAACGTCACTGTCGGTCTCGTCAGATTAATTGAAATTTTTGACGCGAGAAAAAAACCAAGCACTCCACGAATGGAGCTGCCGCTAAAAGCGAAATACGCAAAAACTATTGAAATGGTCAAAGAAGTTTCCTTAAAAATCAAAGAAACAAAATTAGCTGATATTGTCAGTGAAATAAACATTAATGTAGCAAAAGCAACTATTGAAGTAGAGCTAGATAAGAAAAAAATTAGAGAATTAGACATTAAACCCTCTCACGTTTTAACACGACTCAAAGACAGCTTCAAAACACTTGAAGTTAGAGAATTAAAAGAAGGCATTAGTTTGAAAGCAAAAGACCAAATTAAACTATCCGAATTATATAAATTAAAAGAAAAAGCAAAAACCATTCACATTGCAGGATTAAAAGGAGTAACACAAGTTCTTCCAATCAAAGACGAAGACGGATATATCATTCATACAGCTGGATCTAATTTAAAAGACGCATTAAAAATGGAAGAAATAGATAAGACCCACATCACTAGTAATGACATCTTTGAAATCGCAGACGTCTTCGGCATCGAAGCAGCACGAAAAGCAATCATTAACGAATCACTAAAAGTCATCAAAGACCAGGGTCTAGATATTGACATCAGACACGTCATGTTCCTCTCAGACGTCATGACACGAAGTGGAACCATCAAAGGAGTCACAAGAACAGGAATCACCGGAGAAAAAGAATCAGTCCTCGCACGAGCAAGCTTTGAAACACCAATGAAACACATTATCAACGCAAGCCTCATCGGTGAAAGAGATGATTTAAATAGTGTAGTAGAAAACGTCATCTTAAACCAACCAGTCCCTCTCGGAACAGGACTACCCGGCGTCGTAACCAAAGGAAGCAAAAAATGACAACAGACCAACTCAAACAAGACTTAAAAAAATCAACACCCTTCTACGGCGTAGAAGTTACCTTAAAAAAACTAAGAAAAGGAGAATTAAAAAAAATCTACTTATCTAAAGACTGCAAAGACAAAGAAACAATATTATCTTTAGCAAAAAAAACAGGAATCCACGTTATAGAACTCCAAGAAAACAACGCAGAAATCGGAGTCGTCTGCAAAAAACCCTTCTCTATCAGCGCACTCTGTTTTGAGTAAACGATGAAATTAACCCAAGCAACAATCGGATACATCAACATCTTTGAAAAAGTTACTGGCGCTAACGTTAAAGACTGTATTGAAAAAGATGGAAACTTACTTTTTATCGTAGAAGAAGGAAACATACAAAAAGCTTTGAAAGGATTAGGAAAAATTGAATCACTCTTAAAAAAGAAAATACTAATTATCGGACATTCTGAAGATATTACTAAATTCGTTCTTAATTTACTCTATCCAGAAAAACCAGACTTTATTAAATTCGAACATAAGATCTTAACTATTGAAGTCCAAGATAGCAGAATGAAAGGCAGAATCTACGGTCGTAGTAGAGAACGACTAGACTGGATCCAAGAAGTTGTTAAGAACTACTTCGATATTGAAGAAATAAGAGTTGTTTAATCTCGTTTTAATTCACTATAAAACCTTACCATTTCTGTAATTAAATCTTGACGCAATGTTGGTTTAGGACTAAGTATCATTTTTACAAGACGTTCTCTTAATGGTGTAGCAGCCATATAAGCAGGATTAATTCCAAAGCTCGTATTTGGAAACGGATTGAAATGTACTGCTGCAACTACTTTCCTTCTCTCTTCCAAGGTATCCTCTTTTGGCTCGCCTAAGATCAAATGATAATTAGCGGTAGGGATTACGTGTTTCTCTAAGTTATGAAGCGGATCATATTCCTTATCAGCCGGAATTCTTGCTCCCTTCTATACTTCATCCTGCAAAACTTCATAATTAAATGTCCATTCTAAACATTTTCCTTCTCTAAGCTCACTTTGGACAATTCTCGTAAAACCTACACTCTTAGGAACCGGTGCAGAAACTCTCATTCTTTCTCGAAGATACAAATTATCTAATGCCACTCCAAACCGTTCTGCTGCAGACTCATACGAAATAAGATCAACAGCAATTACCGCATTCGCTTCTACTCTTCGAGAATCTGCCATCCTTTTTTCTTCATTTACTTTCTTTTAAAGATTTAGTTAATTTAATCTAACCATCCAATTATCCACCTCTAAAAACACAGTACCTCCGAGTGATTTTTTACTACTGTAGAATTTAGAGAAAAATCCATGCATTAGTGC
>JBAZPJ010000041.1:0-9028 GCA_041648255.1 Candidatus Nanoarchaeia archaeon | reverse complement strand
TCGATCAAGCTACCCTAAGAACTCTTTTTAAATTAAGCAGCCAGGGATGTTTTGATGAATTATTAAGTCCTGTTTCTGTAGGAAAAGAAAGCAATATTTTTTCAGCAAGAAAAGGAAAAGAATACGTTGCAGTAAAAATCTATCGCGTCAACGCATGCGACTTTAAACGCATGTACTCTTACATCGCCGGAGACCCCCGATTTACAGGATTACAACACCAACGAAGAAAAGTCATAGACCTCTGGGCACAACGAGAATTTACAAACTTACACGTAGCAAGAAAAGCAGGATGCAGAGTTCCAGCACCCCATGCCGTTGCAAAGAACGTTTTAGTTATGGAATTTATGGGAGAGGGTGCACAAGCATCACCCAAATTAAAAGATAAAACTCCAGAAGACTTAAAATCCTTTTACAAAGAACTATTCACCAATTTAAAGAAATTACTAAAAGCAAAATTAATTCATGGAGACCTAAGCGAATATAATATCCTTAATCATAATGAAAAACCCATCCTCATTGACTTAAGCCATGGCACTATCCTTCGCCACCCCAACGCCGCAAACCTCCTCAAAAGAGATATAAATGTTCTCACTACCTATTTTATTAAAAAAGGACTTAAACTGAAACCAGAAGAAGAATACAAAAAACTCACCAAACAATGGAATTCCACTACGAACTAAAAATACCCAAAGACAGAATTGCAGTCTTGATTGGACCAAAAGGAGCAACAAGAAAAAAAATAGAGAAGAAACTAAATTTACGATTACAAATTGACTCACAAGAAGGCGAAGTTAAATTGAGCGGTGAAGATAGTTTGAATCTCCTTAGCGCACAAAACATTGTCAAAGCAATTGGGAGAGGCATCAACCCAGAAAAAGCACTCGACCTCTTAGAAGAAAATGTTGTCTTAGAAAGCATTGACATCACCGACTACAGTGGCACCTCTAAAAAAAGATTAATCACCTTACGCGGAAGATTAATTGGCACAGAAGGAAAATCAAGAAAATACATCGAACAACTAACTGGCATTTACATTTCCGTCTATGGAAAAACAATTACGCTCTTAGGAGAATATGAAGAAGTATCCTTAGCACGAAAAGCAATTGAAGCATTACTCTCCGGAAGCAGACACTCAACAGTCTACGCATGGCTAGAAAAACAAACAAAAGAATTGAAAGTCAGATTATATTAATTATTTTTAACCAACTACTTTATAAATAAGTAATTGCAGAAAACAATTATAATGAAATCAAAGCAAAAGAGGATCACGTTTACGTATTTCACTTTCTTCGTTCTCATCACACTTGGCATTGTTCTCGCAACAGGCGCAGGATCTTTTATTACCGGATACCTCGTTGTTGGTCCAGAATCTTTCGGAGTAATTGATACTGAAACAAGAGTAGGTTCCTGCACAACCGATACAGAATGCGGAACTGGATCTTTTTGCAGTTATCAAAGCAGAACACCAAGTGCAACAGACAGAAAAGTCTGCCTTTCTAGAGATATTCTTACAGGCGGTTCCTGCGTTTGGAACGCACAATGCAGAACAAGTTACTGCAGACGAACCACCAATACCTGCGCCGCAGGCGGAGAAAGTTCTAATCTTCTTCCAAGAATGAAAAATGATGAATGTTCCGCTACAACTCCCTGCGAACATATTCTTTATACTTGTGATAGTGTCGCTTACAGTTCCTTAACTTATAATATCTGCCAAGAAAAAACATCACTTCCAGCAGTCCCTCCTGTTGTTCCTTCACCACCTGCAACTGTAGCAACTTCTGTCTCAGTTCAAGCAGGATCACCACGATGCGTAGAACTAAAAGCCGACTCTTTCCCTGGCACTACCTCTGACCCAACATTTGGAACACTCTGGATTTGCAGAATCCTCCCTGAAGTTATCTCTGATGCTTCAACCCCTATTACCCGTCCAGCAAGAGACACTTACGCTTCTAGAACTTCTCCTGCCCGCACTGTACTTCCAACCCCCCCTTCACCTTCTCCTGCCCCGCCCGTTGTGAGTTGCACTAATGATAATGCCTGTAAAGATGCACTCGGCTCCCAATATATCTGTTCTAAAACAACTGCAGTTGCAGAATTTGGAATTTGTAAAATTCCCACTCCACCCACTGTTCATACTCTCTCTAAAACTGTTCCCCTTAGACAACTTCATACTGTTGGCGGACCTTGCACTACTGTCAAAGGATCAGAAGAACAAGCAGAACTTTGCCTCCTTAAAATTGATGATGAACAAACAGGTGTTCGAATGAGCATCACAACACAAGATACCACACTTATTACCGAAGACTTCACCCTCGCCCTAAATCGACCAAGAATTGTTAAAGGCATTAGAATAACACTTGAGGAAATCACCCGCGAACCACTAGTTGCACACCTCGCCTTTACCGCACCTCCATTACCTTCATTATGATTACACCATGTCCCTCCTCACAAAAAAAGTTTCATCACACTACCCTTTTCTAATTCTCTTTCTCTTCGTTTTCATTTCCCTTACTTTCGTTTCTCTTAACACGTCAGATAATAATCTCACTGGCTTTGGTGTTTTTGATGGATTTTTTTCTTTCCTACGCACAACACCTTTAGCATTTCTTCTTCCAGACATTCCTTCTTCACAACCACTCCACAAACAACTTACTTTAACTGTTACTCCCCAAGATATTACACTTGATAAACAAATTGAAGCTACAACCTTTGCTGTAACTCCTCGAGCAGCAAGTACTTCTCTTACTTCAACAGACATTTCTCTTTTCTCAACAACTCGACTACAAACATTTTTCCTTTCTCCTCTCCAAAACATTGTTACAACACCTCCTTCTCCATTAACTCCCGTTGCAACAGCACCTCGCGGACCGCGAAATAGTGTTCTCTCCCCGGGAACGGGAACTACTAATACTAGAACAGGGACGGCTCCTGATCCAAATGCAAATCCTCCTCCTGCAGAACAACCTGCCACACCTGCTGGCGAACCGTCTGGAAATGGAGGCGGAAGCTCAGGATCCTCTTCTTATTCTGGAAAAAAATGTATCCCCGACTGGAATTGTGAACTCACTCCCTGCATTGAAGGAAAACAACAAGTACTTTGCACTGACAGCAATAATTGTTTAATCTACAATGGACAGCAACGCGCATGCAACTCACAAACAGACAACCTCGGAACAATTCCCTATGATCACAACTTGTCCAAGACTTACCTGTAGAAACGTACTACGAAGAAGATCAATCCGCACTCGCAGGAGAATATGTTGACGAAGAAATTAAAGATGAAGGAATCTCAGGATGGATCATCGCTTTACTTGTACTTGTTGTTCTTGGAATCGGCGGAGGAATCACATGGTATATTATTCATAAGAAAGGTCAATCTCCACCTCCCTTAGAAGCAGCATCATGGACGCCAACACCCTCACAACAAAATCCACCCCCGCAACCTTCCGCTTAACACCAATGAAAAAAAATACTACTAAAAACAAAATGATGGACGATTCAATAAAACAAAAAACTATTAGCTTTACCTACTTCGCTTTCTTCGTCCTCTTCACTCTCAGTGTTGTTTTTGCAACAGGCGCAGGAACATTCATCACCGGATATCAAACAATCACCGAAACTGCAACAGGGAATGAACTCGTTGGAGCATGCACCGAAGATTCTCAATGCAGTACGGGTAACTACTGCACTTATAATTCCCGCACACCTCTCTCTACAGATCGAAAAGTTTGCCTTCCTTCAAGACTTGTTCGAGGAACTGCCTGCGTTTGGGACAGACAATGCGCCCCTAATGGATATTGTCAACCCACCCCTACTGGTAACTACTGCGCACCCGCAGCTTACGATGACCGTGACAGGCCTCTTCCAAAAAAAGCAGGAGAAGAATGCTCACTTACTTTCCCCTGCGAATCAACTTCTGTTTGTGGACTTACAACCATAGGTTCTTTTAGTTACAATATATGTAAACAACGATCGACTACTCCTCCAATCGTAACCACCCCTCCTCCAGCAACAACTCCGCCGTCGGCATTATCCATTTTACTTCCCCAAAATAGAAAACCCCAATGCGTAGAATTACTCGCAACATCATTCCCTGGGTTACCTGACGATCCTAAATTTGGAACACTATGGACCTGCAGAATTTTACCTCAAGGTGCAGTTGTTGTTAGTACTCCTCCCTCAATCACTACTCCTCCACCAACCAGTTCAACTTCTCCCTCACTAATAACTACACAAAGTGTCGCAACTCCTCTTGCAACCACACCCTATACTCCTTTCACATGCAGTCCGAATCAGGGAGATATTATCTATTCCTCTTTAATATCCTCCCCTACCCATTTGGAAAGTATTAACTCTATGAAAAAAGATGGAACTCAAGAAAAAGTTCTCTTTGAAGGAAACGAACCATTTACACTAGCAGTCACTAAAGATAAATGCGGAGTTGCATTCAGTACTTATCCAATAACTGACAAATTTGAAATTAAAGTTATGAATGCCGATGGAACAAATATTCGTGTTATTGAAACAGTTGACCACGAACCAAATACTGTCAGTTTTTCTGATGATGGAAAGAAACTTGCCTATCAAGCAACCTACAGAAATAGACCAATTAATCAAATTCACTTTGTAGAAATTCATCTTGTGGACTTAGAACAAAGAACCATTGTTACAATCCCAACTACTCGCAATAACATAAATCCTGCTTTATCCTATAACGGACAAAAAGTTGCTTACATTGAAGAGTATTGGAATACTGCTAGAACACGTTTTCTCAAGGATCTTAAACTCTACGACACCTCAACACAAGCAATCACTTCCCTTACTACTGAAAATGAAGTAGGCTCCTTCGCATGGTCCCCCCGTTTTATGGAACTCGCCTACACTACACATCCAATTTCTGTAGCATACCAGCCCGCACGTCCAGATATCACTACCATCTACTTTAATGATCTTGAAAACGTTCGACAAACAACAATTCCTGGTTCTGTGAGCATTATATCCTGATCCCCTGTTGATTATAAAATTTTGTTAAGCAGTCGTACTCAACTTTTCATCTATGAACCTCTCACGGGTACAACCACACCCCTTCAACTCTCGGCTCCTGTTACAGACTATCAAAATATTCAATGGTCTGCAGATGGAACAAAACTCTTATTTGAAGCAAATGTTCAATCAACACGAAGGATCTATGTCTATACCTTACAAACAAATCAATTAACCCCCCTAACTCCGCTTACTCTTCCTTATTATTCTCAACCAGAGTGGTCACCAGATAATCAATATCTCACTTATGAAAGCGATGAAAATTCTAGAAATAATCTTATCATCTCAAGATCTGATGGCACTCAAAAAATAAATCCATTCCCTACCAAAGAAACTTTCTTTGCACACTGGATCACCCGTAGTATTGCTCCACCTCCCGCTACGTCAGTTATCACCTCTATCTCACCGACTCCAATTACTTCACCGTCTAGTTCTCCAACCGGAGCAAGCTTCTTCATCACAAGTGAAGGAAATGGAATTAACGGAGCAAACGGCGGAAACTATGGCGGACTAAATGGTGCAGATACAAAATGTCAAACCCTCGCAACAAGAGCAGGACTCACCGCAACATGGCATGCTTACCTCAGTACTTCAACAGCAAATGCCCGTGACAGAATTGGCAATGGACCATGGTATAATTTTAAAGGAGAAAAAATCGCAGACAGCCTTAACGAATTACACACTAATGGAATTAAATCTCATCTAATCTATGATGAAAAAGGAAATTCTATTTTAAATTCAGATGACACAAGCTCTATCAAAACAGATCACGACGTCTTAACGGGATCAACACTGGATGGAAGAGTACAAACACTTCCAAGCAATCCGGGCGTACAAGCAACCTGCAATGACTGGACATCAAACAATGATGATAGTTATGGGTGGCAAGGACACGCAGACTGGTCAGCAAAAGAACAACAAGGCGTACCCCACTGGACTAGCGCACATGAATCAGCATGTAGCAAAGCAGGCTTGAATGCAAATGGCGGAAGCGGAAAACTCTACTGCTTTGCAGTTTAATTCCATTTTATTTTTTAATTACTTTCAATAACTCTGATAGTTTACCTCCCTTAAAACTTCAAGAAACCTTTATATAGCTCTATCCAGTTAGCAACAAAAAATGAGTGAAAAAACAAAAGCACATGAGATGGCTGAAAAGCAGCGAGAGATCTCGGTATCAGAATTCTTTGCAAAAAACAGACACCTCTTAGGGTTTGACAATCCGCGCAAAGCCTTACTCATGGCAGTCAAAGAAGCATGCGATAACAGCCTTGATGCATGCGAAGAAGCACGACACCTACCTGAAATCTCTGTAGAACTACACCAATTAAAAGAAGACAGATTCAAAGTTATCGTAGAAGACAACGGACCAGGAATCATCAAAGAACAAATTCCAAAAATATTTGGAAAATTATTATACGGGAGTAAATTTCATCGATTAAGAACTTCACGCGGACAACAAGGAATCGGAATATCAGCAGTCTTACTTTACGGACAATTAACAACAGGAAAAGGAATGCTCGTCACCTCTAAAATCGGACCAAAACACGACGCACGCTACTTTGAAATTCACATCGACACACAGAAAAATGAACCTTTAATTAAACAAGATAAAGTCGTAGAATGGAATAAAGAACACGGAACAAGAATCGAAATAGAATTACAAGGAATCTACCAAAAAGGAAAACAAAGCGTAGATGAATACTTACGCGAAATTGCTTTAATTAATCCGCACGCACTCATTACTTACAAAACACCAGAAAAAGAAACTATTACTTATCTACGTGGAGTCCAAGAATTACCCATCGAAGCAAAAGAAATCAAACCCCATCCGTATGGTGTAGAATTAGGAGTCTTAATCAGAATGATGCAAGGAACTACTGCCGGTTCCATCTCTACCTTCTTACAAAATGATTTCTGCAGAGTCAGCCAAGCAATTGCAGAAGAAATTTGCGAAAAAGCAAAAATAAATCCCCGCGCACGACCAAGCACTATCGTACGAGACGAAGCAGAAGCACTCTACAACGCAATCCAAGCCACAAAAATAATCGCACCACCGACTGACTGTCTTAATCCACTCAAAGAAGAAGCACTCCTCAAAGGATTAAAAAAAGAAATCAACGCAGAATTCTACTGCGCAGTCACACGACCACCAAGCGTTTATCGTGGCATGCCCTTCACCATCGAAGTAGGATTATGCTACGGTGGAACAATCGAAAAAGAAGAACCAGTAAAAATCATGCGCTACGCAAACAGAGTTCCCTTACTCTACCAACAAGGAGCATGCGCAAGCACAGAAGCAATCGTCGACACCGCATGGAAGAGTTATGGCATTAATCAAAGCAAAGAAAGCATTCCAGTCGGACCAGTCGTCATCGTTCTTCACATGGTCTCAGTCTGGGTCCCCTTCACCTCAGAAGCAAAAGAAGCAATCGCTCATTATCCAGAAATCATTAAGGATATGAAATTAGCTTTACAAGAAGCAGGCAGACAAATGGCTTCCTACATTAGAAAGACTGTAAAAGCGAGAGAACAACAAGACAGAGTAAATCTCTTTGAAAAATACATTCCAGAATTAGCAACCTCCTTAAGCAGCTTAAGCGGAGAAAAGAAAAGTGAAATCGAAGAAAATTTGAAAATAGTATTAAAAAAAGGAATGAAAGATTTATTAGCAGGTGTTGTAAAAGCAGAGAAAATCGAAATCAAAGGGGACAATGTCGCATACGGAGAAAAACAACAAACAATCGGAGAAATGAAAGATGAGTAAAATCGATCAAAATAAAACACTCAAAGAACTAGGAATGAAACTAGTAGAACAACTCCGCAAAGGAAAAAATCCAGAATTTAGCTTTCCTCTAAGAAACTTAAGCAATATTATTTATGATACCAAAAGCAAAACACTAAAATTAGGAAATAAAAAAGGAACAAGATCCTTCTTCAACGTCTTACACGCAAAAAAATTCTTACAAACAGTAGACGTCGCAAGCATCATCAAACGAGAACTCGTAGAAACAGGAAAACACTCAAGCCTGCGAGATGTCTTCTACATGGTTAAACGAACCATTCCAGGAACTAACATTGACTTAGTTGAAGACCAAAGCGAAAGTGATGGGTGCATTGAAGATCTAGAAGTTATCACTGGATTATTTCGAGAACAATTAAATGTCAACGCAGATAAAAAAGGAAGTGTTGTAGGAAACGTTGTCATTGAAGACAGCGGAGATACTATCGACTGGGGCAAACAGGGAAGTGGAGGATGGAGTATCCCCTCAAACGTAGAAGAAATAAAATTCAAAAAAGTAACTGCAGACTACGTTCTCTATATGGAAAAAGCAGCAGTCTGGGAAAGACTGAACGAAGATAAATACTGGAGAAAAAACAATTGCATCATCATCGCATCCCAAGGACAAACAACACGAGGAATAAGAAGACTCCTCCAACGCTTCTACGAAGAATTCAAACTTCCAATTTACGTCTTATGTGACGGAGATATTTACGGGGCTTATATTTATTCTGTAATTAAATACGGCTCTATTGCTTTAGCACACGCAGCAGAACGATTAACTATCCCTAGCGTCCGTTATGTAGGAATTACGATGGATGATGTAGAAAAATACCAATTACAAAAACACTTTATCAAATTAAAAGATACTGACTTTGCACGAATCAAACAAGTCTCAGAATACGACTGGTTCAAAGATAATAAAGAATGGCAGAGACAATTCAAAAAAATGAAAGAGTACAAAGCAAAAGTCGAAATTCAAGCGTTGAGTTCAAAGGGTATTAGCTTCATTAGTGAAACTTACCTTCCAAGCAAGATTAAAAATAAGGAATTCTTAGACTAAGTCGTGAAATTTCCGGATTTTCTCAGTACCTCCGAGTGATTTTTTACTACTGTAGAATTTAGAGAAAAATCCATGCATTAGTGCATGGATTAATCTCTTGCTAAAAAATGTACTGTAAAGAATTACAAAGCTTTTTAAAA
>JBAZPJ010000040.1:0-9073 GCA_041648255.1 Candidatus Nanoarchaeia archaeon | reverse complement strand
CTTTGGAATAAGATATACCTGCAACACAATTAAAATTCCAATAAAGACAAAGAAGATAATATACCCTTGAATCATCTGCCCATACGCCTGCGATTTTTGTTCATCTTTTATTTTTTTAATTTCTAATACTGAACCAGCAACTGCTTCTAACACTGCAGCAAGATCACCACCAGACTTTTCAGCCTGAATCACAATCGCAACAGAACGACGAATCACCATATTCCCCGTATCCTTTCCAAAAATCATCAGCGCATCATGCAAGGGATATCCCCACTCGATCTGGTTCGCTAATTTAGAAATATACGGAGTAAGAGGACCAAAATTCGCACCAGCAGTCCTTACCTGCAAAATCGCCTGAGGAATAGACACACCCGACCTCACATTCTCCACTAAACTTCTTACAAACTCTAAAAATTTTACTTCAATTTCTTTTTGTCTTTGGTTCTCATCCATCACTGCCGTCACAAACGGAATACCAGCAGCAAATAACCCAATTACAGCAATCGGAGCAAAATACCATTTAGCAGGACCGAAATTTGCAAGGAAATTAAAAAAGAATATGAAATCTAATAAAATAATAATAGTGCCAAGCGTGATCCCAAGATAATGCTTCCATGTTAATACAACTCTCATTAGGCGCTAGACTGCGTTTTCAAGAATCCCATGAAGCCAACATTCAGCAGAGGAAGAGCAATCCCCACCCCAAGAATAGCTAATGTTCTCACAGAAATTCCAGCAATCGAACCTCCAATACTATTAATAATCGATAACGTAACAATCATCAATAACGGCGCAGCAATCAAAATAGATGTATACACTTCAGAGAATGTTGCCAACGCATCAACTTCTCTTTTTCTTTCTAACTTATAATCGTCCAACGCCCCATCTGCCTTTTCTTTCAAATATCCTTTCAAATCTCCACCAGTCTCAATGGTTGAAATCATCCCGTTGAGTAATTCTTTTAACTCTTCACTCGGCGTTGTCGCAGCAACATTCCTTAACGCATTAGAAAGGTTATATCCAAACAAATTAACATAATTCATAATCTTCCTAATTTCCTTTTTTAACTCGGGATACTCTTCAGACTCAACAAGCAATTCAAAAATACTAATCGGAGCAGCACCAGAACCAGCAACAGCGCTCATATGCACTAACGCAAACGGTAAATCATGCTTAATCTTCTTCTGACGATCATGAATCAAACTACTCGGATAAAAATAAAACCCGATTGGCGTTAAAATAGCAATCACAAACGCAATTAAGATTACTATCACAAAACTAAACTGAAATGCTAAATTTAACGGAATCACAAAAAGCAACGCAGCGGGAAATGCAAGCATAGAGAAAAATAATAACGAAGCAACATAACTTCTCGACAAAATAGGCATATCCACTTTGATAAACATCGAAAACATCGGCTCAAACACTTTCGGATATTTTTTAATCAATTTATCCGCCGACTTCTTCATCATGCGATTTGCAAACGCACCAATCTCATTTGGCTTGTATAATGTAAAATCAGGCGTCTTAAATCCCTGTTCTTTCTTCTTACTCTTTTCTGTCTTTACAAATTCTTCTAACTCTTCATACTTAATCTTCACATCCTTCATATACTTCTCTTTTTCTGCTTTAGACAACCGCCTAAAATTTTTAGAATCAATCTGCGGAGAAAGAATCTGCTGCGATTGAGCTAGAGGTTGAACGGGAAGCTCTTGCTTTTGAATAGGAACAGGTTTGGGAAGAGGCTGATTTATAATCTGTGGTCCTGTTTTTGGTTGAATTGGAATTTGCTGCACTACGGGTTTTTGCACTTGAACCTGCTGAGGCTTTTCAATAGACACTGGAATAGTCGGCGTAACAGCTTTCAATCCAGCATCACCAACACCATTAAAAATTAACGAACATTCATTCTCGATTTTACTTGCAACAACTTTTATCTGCTGATCAATCCGAATTTTTAAAGAAGGATTTTTTAGAGCTTGATCTTTTAACTGCTTCAACTCTTCAACAGCAATAAGCATCCTCTCTACATTACTAACCAGAGCCATTTTTCTCCTTTCCAATTTCCTTCTTTACCGCAGTCAATAAAAATAAAATCTGATTCTTTAATGGAAGAGCTTTCCTTTTTTCCTCTTCACCCAAACTATCATACTTTTTAACAACATCACCCAACAACTCAATATTATACTTTAACAAGGTCACGCTCATTTCTGCAATCCAAACCTCTTCAATACCATTGACGGAGACTTGTAATACTCATGAATAATCTTCTGTACTTCTTTAAACCCAACAATCCCTTGTTTTAATAACGTGTTCAGTAATAACGCTCTCGTTTTATATTCGGCCAACACCTGATCTTTTGTCAACCCATAATGCGTAGACACATTGTTAAAGACCTTACTATTCGGATTAAACGCTACCGTATCATTCGCAGGATTCCACTTAAAGACCGTATTAATCTTTTCCGTATTTGTCTGCTCCTGCACTTCCATAATTTCATCAACACTAGAAACTTTTCTCACTTCTTTTCCCCGGATCTTTGTCTGCTGCATCACCACAACCGCAGCCATACTTTCAATTAACGAACCAGACAACTCAATCGGAGGAGAAGTTAATCTTCTAATCAACGCACCAACTGACTCCGCGTGCATGGTCGCAACAGAAGGATGACCAGAACTCATCGCCTGGAATAAGATGAACGCTTCTTTCCCTCTGACTTCTCCCACAATAATATAATCTGGACGCTGTCTGAAACTCGCTCTCAGCAAATCGAATAATGAAACCTCACCATACTTTACTCCAACAAGATTTGTTAACCCAACACCGGCTCTTGAAACACTCGGCAGCCAATTCTCATGCTCCAATTGTAATTCTCTCGTGTCTTCGATAGATACGATGCGCGCTTGGGGTGGCATGAAGAATGCAATTGCGTTTAAAAAACTGGTTTTTCCTGTTCCAGTTCCACCAACAACCATAAAACTATTTTCATACTCAATCAACATCCACAAGTATGCTAAGATCTCTGCAGTAACAGTTCCCTTTTGTACAAGCTGTAATGGACTCCACGGCTCTTTTGTAAATTTTCTTAACGTATCAAACACATTCATCGGTTTATTTCCAGCAATAAAAAACTTACAAGGCTCTAATTCAATATCATACACTGGAAGTTTTTCTTTATTCTCAAACACATTTACAGATTTTATTTTTACAAACTCTTGCTCACAATCAACAAGCCATTTCACATAATCTACCTTTTCACTTTTCATTTTTAATTCATTCTCAATATAACTAAGCATATCTTTTACAAAGGGACGGGACAAACTGTCATAATACAGTAAACGATTATAATTTACCTTACAATGTTTCGTAATAAAATTCTTAGATATTTTTAATTCTTTTAACAAATCAAGAACAGGTTTTGCTGGAACCCTTCCATGACGAATGTAAGATTTAGCCAAGGAAGTTTTCTTCTTTAACAACTCCTGCAGATGTAACTGCCTTCTTTTATTCTCAAAACCAATTTTCTCAGCAAAAATATGTTCATAGATTGAAGGAATATTTACCTTGTAATACTCTCCGTCAGTTTCAATCGAAGTATACATTCCAATACGCGCGAGCAAGTAGGTTAAACCGTACGCAAGATCCTTTGAAAACGTTTTATAACTTAATGAAGACTTACATGTTCCATCTCCGTCAAACAATCCCCTAATGAACGAGCAAACAACAGCATTATCTGACTTAAATATTATTTCTGGAACTTTCACCTTTTTAGCTTTCTTTCCATAAGGAATTTCAAAAATTTTGTTAAATAAATACGATACAAAGGTATTTGATACCACTAACCTTATACCACCATAATTTTCATCAGCCTTACCAAATAATTTTATCATCCTCTTTTTTGTCGCTTCCTTAAAACCATCTTCAAACGAACAGACATAGAACGAATTCCTCTCTAAATGTCCATCACTAATAATAGCACCAGCAAGATAGGCTAAATCTTCATTCACCTCTTCAGGAATACTCATTGCCTTTGATCGTCCTTCAGCAGCACCACCATACACCACAACTTTCATTCCATCAAAACTATCAACCGCAACATTGTTTCTTTCACACATTTTTTCCAAGATTTCAAAAGAAATTGAATTACCCCTGCTTAAAATTTCATAGAAGTAACTATTACTCACATTATACGCTTGAGAAATCTCTGCTCTTTTATTATTAAATGCAACTACTTCTCTCTTTACCAGCTCATTAATCTGCTGTGAACTTGCAACACAGACTTTTTGATGATAGGAAAATTCCTTAAGCAAAGAATAAGTACTAATCTTCTGCCTAAATCCTTCCACGTTAATTTTCTTTGGAAGCGGCACGAACATTCCTTCTTTTAAACTTTCAGCTTCAATTAGTTTTAAATCTTCTCCGGCAATATGGAACAAATGATTTGCTGTTACGGTAATCGATGTTCCATCTTCTAATTTTACCTCAACTAACTTTTCAGGAGGAGCTAGTTTAATGATCGTTTTAATTTTTGCATCAACTTGGGAAAGATCTTTCTCTTCCACACCACAACAATTAAGATGAGGAACAGCAATAACTTCATTTCCTTCTTCAAGTTCTACCTCAAAATTAGTTTTACATTCTTCAAACAACTCATTAATCTTTCTTACACTGCCATTGCTTAATTGAATATACCCTCCAGCAATACAATAGGTTGGTCCTTTGGAACTTACATCTGTAGAATAGGTAGCATTTAAGCGCGAACCGTCTGGCATCGATCCATTTAACAACGGCTCAGCGTAGCTTACATACTTTCCGCACTTCTGCGCTAACTTTTCTACAAAACTTGCCAACCCATGAATTTCTTTATACACTAAACTTGTTCTAATATTTCTATACTTTCTATGAACAACATACAATGGAGAATTAATCCCGTTACACTCAACATCTTCAATAAAATAATCATTCATCAACGGCTCAAGCTCGTTTAACCCAACGAAGTCTCTGTAAATATAATACATAATTTTTAAATACGAATCTAAACTAAGATCAATCGCTAACTCTGTTAATAAAATCCTAATATTCTTTTCTAAATACACCATCACTATTTCTTTATTATTCACACTAATAAAACTTAGATTAATTAATTCTTTAATTCCCTCCTCTAATGTCTTTAACACTTCCTGCTCTTTCTCTGTTAACACAGGCTCTTCAATTTCGTAGACTAACTCCGTATTTGCCGCATCCCAATGCACATGCGCAAATGCGTAGGGAGGAATCAAAGGATATCTTACATTTAACTGCGTTGGATCTTTTAATTCAGGAAGATTTGGAATACCCTCATTTTTTTCTAATTTAAAAATAGGCTGCTCAACCTGCACTGGCGGAGTTTTATTTTGAACTTTCGCTCCCGGATTCTGAGACTGGGCTTGAACCGGCTGAGCAGGATCTGATTCTTTTTTCTTTTTTAAAACAACAACTGCAACAACTGTTCCAGCAATAACAACACCGAGGGCAACGCCCCCAACAATCACCATCGTTTGATCAAGACCTAGAATCGTCATCGCATCCCCTTTCTAATAAGAATTTGCTCCTTCTTAGGTTATAAACATTTCGACAGATTACCGTTGTACAATCTCAACTGTAGGTAATGGAGTTGGACATCCCGCAACAACTGTATTCGCAATTGCAGGATTACACTGACACGTGTTGGCAGGATAACAAGGATTCTGAGCGGTTGACGCAGTATTTGGAAGACAAGGTCTTAATGGCTTTATAAAATTCAACCTTTCGTCTGCATTTGAACCACATGATGCACCAAAGTTTCGAATAACTAACGCAGTATTCCCTGCAACAGTTTTTGAAACTTCGCCATACTTTACATAGAGAACTCCTGTATAATTCAACTGCAACTTCGTATCATAAGACTTATCTGCATTTCCAGGACGTACTACAATTCTTACATTTCCTTCGCGTACTTGAGGACAAGCATCATCTGCAAGAGGCAACGCTGGAGCAGGAGGACGGACGCATACATCCGCAATCAACGCTTTACTTTCATACTTCCACTGAACTGCGCCCGCATTAGGAAAACTAAATTCTCCTTTTCTTACATCAACAGTTAATGGTCGCTGTGCACCAGGACCTTCCCTAGCTACTTCACGAATATTCGCATCAATGACTTGAAAAATATCCTTTGTCTGAATAATAATATTCTTATCACGTAATTTATTAATAACCGGAGTAGCAGCAGTCAACATAATTGTAATAATAATAATCCCTAACCCGAAGTAGAGAATAGCAGAAACCCACACATCACCTTTCTTGGAATGCATCATTGGAAAAAAAAGAAAAAATTAAGCTCCAACGACGTTCGCTACGAACTCGTTGCCACACACGGATGGAGCTTCATTTGCATCAGTCTGATCCACTTTAACAAATACCTTTACTGAAACTTTTTTAGGTAAGGTACCTGGAGTTGGACCCTGAACTGCACTTATACTCCTTGTGTTAAACTTTGGAATGACAACCGGATCCGCAACTGGTCTTGGAGTAGGGAATGCTGCAGTTGTTATTCCTAATGGAGGCATAGGTTGACCTGCAGTCGGAGTTGCAGCCGGAGTTGCATAGATATCACTCTTCACAGATGTATCACTATCCTTCAGCGTTACTACCGCACCATAAATATCCGCGTTGTTTTTTGTATTATCGAGTACAATATTAATTGTACCTGCGGCAGTAGCTCTTGAAGCTTTTACTTCAAAATTTGATAACCCAGACGCACAAAGACTACTAATAGCAGAATTCTTTGCAGTAGAATCCTGTAATCCTTTGAAGAAACTTGTTCCCCAATAGACAACACCTGCAGCTAAGATTATCGCAAAACCAATAATAATTACTGTAGCAATTAATTCACTCATCCCTTTTTTTGTTTGTATCATCCTTTCCTCCAATTAACAATCTACTGTTACTAATTTCTCTGAACACGTAATTACTTTTCCTTCCTGAACTAAGACAGGGAATAAGGTTACTTCAGTTCCCGTACCATCTATTGCAATTTGACGTTCTTCTCCAGGACTAATATCTGGATTAATAATTCCAGTATCACCTTCACCAACCCTTACTCTAAATCCAGTAATAACTATTTTACCAGAATTTTTAATCGTCATTGCTTTTGCAGGACCAGGACGTTCAGGAGTACCAGGAGCAGTAGCACATGAAGGAACACTAAATTCTATTTGGGCAGCTTCCTGAGCAGAACACTTCGCACCTTCCTTATCAATCGCATCCTTTACCTGACCCGATAAGAAATACCAAGCAAACCCAGCAAGAACAATTGTAAACCCAACAAGAATAACAGTAGCAATCAATGGAGTAATTCCTCTTTTTCCTTTCACTTATTCATCACCTAAGAACCATTTACCCATTAACTTATTTATAAAGTTACCGACAAACGCGCGGACACACTGTATCAATATTCACAGAAATTTCTTGTTTCGGACACGGAACAATCACATTCGGAGCGTTCGAATCTGCTTCTTTTGCTTCTGCAGTTTTCTCAGGATCAACAACTCTTGGCGTAATCTTTAATACTCTCGAAGGATCCAGACTTCGATAAGGCAGTGAAGGATTTCTAAATTCATTTTGACCGGCAGCAAATCCCCACACTTTTCCAGGAGGAAGACTCGCAACACCAACTGTACATTGAGGAGAACCAAGCGGAGGATTAGCAGGACAATTTTTAATCGGAAGAACAGGCTGATTGGAAACACCGCCACCACTCACTAAAATAGAATGCACACTGAATGAACCCTTATTTCTAAATCCAATTCCATGAATAAGACATATATTCCCCCCAACACAACCACTCCACCCCCTACCACTATAATCAATGGGAGCAAAAAGACCACCCCCACTAGGGGGCATTCCCGCCATAGGCCAATCCGCATTTGCAGCAATACCTGTAGCGCCAGTAGGACGATCAACAACAACAGGTTCTAACACAACACCTTCGCAAAATGGACTATCTTCAAGAAAACTTTCAGGTTTGAAATCTTTTGCCTCTTTAATTAAAAATGTAGAAACCATCGCACCAAGCGCAACAGCAAAACCAACAAGCATCACTGTCGCAATTAATGGACTAATCCCTCTCTTTGACATAAAATCTGATTAGCAAGTAACTTACACTTAAAGCTTTTGATTAAAATTAAATATCTAATGCATCTTGAAGAATAGAACTCGCATCAGGCGCAACCGATAAACTTCCCTTTGTCCCACAATTACCACATAACGAGGGAACATCTTTACGATCACTTTTTGGAGAATACTTAAATCTGCATTTTCTGCACATGAATGTTACCATGCTTTTTGTTAGACATTAGTTCTATTTAATTCTTTCTTTCCTTTACCAAACCACCAATCTGACCTTTCAACACAGCCTCAGTTGGCGTGCCATAATTATAAATCTGACCACTACTATACCTTAAAATCGGCTGAATAAGCGCATCAGTTTCAACATCTACTTTCACACTGTCTTGATCAATGACGCACGGAATAATAAACTCTGCCTCATCATTAAACCTTAACTCTTGATTAAACTCAGCCTGACAACTCAATGAACCAAGCGTAATTCTCTTCATTTGAATTACTTCATCCCTTTCTAATCTTAATCTTAACTTCACAAAATCAGGAGTAATCTGTTTCTCCACACAACTAAAGCGAGGAAGATTACAAGATTCTTCAATTAATACAATAGGTCTTTCTCTAATAATTGTCTCAGCCTTTCTTGTCTCATCAATATCGCACACTTGATTCGCATTCTTATCCACACAGCACTGGTTATTTACTGTACTTAACGGAGCCTCACACGCAGAACGCTGACTCTCTGGAAGAGATACACAACTTGCTAAGAACACAAGACTTATCATGAAGATGCTGAATGCTTTCATAATAATCGGGAAGGAAAAATCTTTAAATACCTATCTGAATGTGGAATCCACCCAGTACCTCCGAGTGATTTTTTACTACTGTAGAATTTAGAGAAAAATCCATGCATTAGTGCATGGATTAATCTCTT
>JBAZPJ010000039.1:0-9134 GCA_041648255.1 Candidatus Nanoarchaeia archaeon | reverse complement strand
CTGCAATTGTATCCATCTTGTAAAAAAGCCTTGATGCCAAATGATGAGGCATTCCTTGCTCTAAATACAATTGATCATGATAGGTTACACTCCCATCAAGATTACCGAGCCTCATTAACACTGGATCTTGAAAATTATCAAACGATCTAGCAAAATCTAAAGAATAGGAAATCATGTATGCAACAATTCTTCCTCCCCCCTCAATTACTAATGTCCGAGGAGATGCTGCTCTCTGACTAAACTCTTCAAAAGAAAGAGTATACTCATAAAATCCACTTTTAGGGACACTTGTTCTTGAAAGATCTACCTGTTTAACTGCTACAGACTGGAAAAGATGGAACAATTCATCAACGTCTTTTCTTTTAACATGTCGAAGCTGCATACATCAGAAACTTTAAGAAAATATTTAAAATCATCTAAACCCGATTAATCTACTTGGAACTCCCTTATTTTAAATAAACATCACCAATACTTTTAGCAAGATCGGTAACAATTAAACTAATCGTTTGCTTTTCTCTCTCAATCTTAAACTTTACATTTACTGGATGAATATCAACATTCCCAATAACACCCTTAGATTCTATAAACCCATTAACTCTTTGATAAAACAAGATATCAAAACACCGAGCAATCATTGTTTCTCCATTAGCCAAGTGAGGCCAACATAACGAAGGACCACTTACAAACGGACTCGCTGTATACTTCCTTTTCGCAAGCTCTCCTCCTTTTCTAAACCACTTTTCTCCCACCTCTTCAACAGGATTAACACAGACGTTCGCAACATACCTTCTTTCTTCAAAAACTATTTCCTCTTCAAATGGAGCAGCTTCCAGCATAGACTTAAGAGCATTTACACACTTAGCATACTTTACAATTCCTTCAACATCAAGACTGTTATGATACACATGAATTGCACGATTTGTTGAATTATCCCTATACACTACTGAATCCTGACCAACATATGCTCTTGAATCAATAGTGGAAGCATCTAAATCAACTATGCGCGTTTCTAACGGCTGCTTCTCAAAAGGAATTATTTTCATTCATTAAAAAGAAGTCAATATATTTATAAAACACACTTTAGAAATTAAAATGGCGCCCTGGCCAAACACCAACCTTTAAGTAAAACAATTCACAAAATTGGAAAATTGAGCACCCTCAGATCTTCTCTAATCAAAATTCTTGCGATCATTGTCTGTTTCTAGATCCTCGAATAACTCTTCCAATATATCCCTATGTCCCCATCCTTCACAACTCCTTTCAATAACTCTTGCTAATCTCGGTCTGAATTTTTCAATTAGCTCAGTATGCTGATTAAGAAAAGTTATAACCTGTTTAAAAACTGATTCCAGACTATCATAGAAGCTCTCGTAAAGATCACCCAGCCTGTTCTCTAATTCCGTACCTGTCTCTATATAGAACGTCATCAGTTCAATCACCTGCTCCGGATCTTTTGAAATAGTTTTAAACTCTGCCATCGCTCTCCTTGCTTCTTGTAAATTTATCCTTTCAGAGTTAAAAGCCCCCTTCATCCTTGTCTTATAATAATTCATTGTTTCATTAATTCCTTCTTTACCCCTTAGTTTTCCCTGCAACCAATAAGCATTTTCTTTTTTCAATTTTATTAATTCTGAAAGAAGCAACATCAACTCTTCTTTACTTAAACTCTTCAACTCTTTTCTGATACGCACATTATCGAGATCAATCTTTTTTGGCATTTATCCCTTTATTCTCCTTTTATTCAAAACTCATTTACTTACTTATTTACAAACTTTTCTCTTTTTTATGGGCGTCTTTTAACACGTGTGCCCATATTTTCTCAAAACATTTAAAAACTTGAACTCCTTCTTTCATTTATGACCGAAAGCCAATCACGATACAGCATTGTAGAGCGATTAACAACAAAGAAATTAGAAATCATGAACAGCAAATCAAAACTAAAAGAAGACGTCAAAGACAAGAGCTAATACGCTGACAAATTAAAGAAAGACTTAGAGAACTGGAAAAAAGACATTCAAGAAGACCTCAAAAGAGAACAACGAAGAAAAGAACTAGAAATAGAACGAGCACTCCAAGAACATGATAACTCAAAAGAACAACTAAAAGATAAAGAACTCGTCTTTGAAGAACAAATCCACGCACTAGAAGAAGCATTACACTCCATTGAAGAAATCAGCAAAACAAGTCCAACTATCCAATCCTAGTCCGCTACTAACAAAAAAATGCCATGAGCATCGCGGACTCAATGCGGAGAAATAAACCAACGCCATGTGCCGGTTCCCTATGGCAGGTCCGATTCCTGCCGTCCGATGATTAAACCCCATCGGGAGGGCCATCATCTTAATTTTGATTCTGCTTCTCCTTCAAAATCCAAAGACATATCATTATACATCAATGCTTGAAGCGAAGCAACAGCTAGTGGCTCTTTAGAATAAATAAGTTTGAGTATTTGATCGGCTGATGCTTTGCGAGAGGCAAAAACTGCTTCTTCAACTGTCTTCCCTTTCAGAAGTTCATTAGCCACCACATTCGACGATTCCAATATCGGTTGGATAATTGGATCTTGAAGCGGCTTACAAGTCGTATTGTTTGCTCTTGCGATAAAAAACTTCTTTTTGTATCCAATAAAGGCTATACACCCATACTTTTTAACAGCTTCTCTGCCAAGTTTAGAAAGAGCATCACAAGCTCTGGTAAAAGTTATTGTATCTTTGAACACATCTGCTGATTTAAGATTAATAAATTCTTTAAGATGAGCATCATAAAGTGCTTCTGCACTTCCATGCCCATTAAAAAAGATAAAACTTGGTCTTCTTGTTCTTATTCTTTTACGAAGATTTGTTTCACTAACTTCCTCATTTTCCAAAATTGTTACAGTATACCCCTTTTGTTCTGCAAGTTTAATTACCGGTACTGTGAACGCATAGAGATCCCCTGTTTGCAGATCATGATTCATTCTTATCACAATCATCGTTTAAACCTTTGAAAGAATCTTCGGCATCTGTCTAATAAAATGAACCTGCATATCAATCATCGCCTTTCCCACTTCAGTTTCTTTTTCAACTTCTTTGATTAGTTCGTCTCTTGAAAAATCTCCATAGTCACCTATAGAAAAACTCACATTCGGAGGCATTGCGGCTAATCTTTCTTTCACAAGCTGTTTAAGATATTCAAACTCTTCGCTCATTTTTAGATAACCTCCATTTTTGATAAATGACTTAAGATCACTTTCGCGCTTTTCGTATTATTAAGGATTTCTGCTCTCGCCGTATTCCATGCAAACGTTTCATTCCCTATTACCGCAATAATTTCTTTACGCAAGGGCCCAGGTACGTTCGCATACGCTTCTAAAAATCGTGCTTTAAGCACTTCATAATCTGTTTCTTTCGCAGGCATTTCAGGTTATAAAAAATAAGACCTTCCTAGTATTTAAACGTGTTTAGATAAACATCCAGATATAAAACCATAGCCAGAAGGGTCATTTATTCTCACTAAAAATATTTCACCTACACAATTTCTAATAACCATTTCCAAACAGGAATAATTTTAACAATTCAATACTAAATAATCTTTCCTTCCCCACAGGGAAAGAATCGTAAAAAGTTTCCCTCTCTACAGAGAAAGAATGTTATTCTGAAACGTACCGTTTAGCTCGTATTTGTTACATTCTACCGTAACATTTGATAATGCTGAAAACTTAAACCCCTTTTTTATCCTTACTCTCACCTTCTTCCAAAAAGCCATGTCCTCCCGGCCTTTCCATTGTCTTTTCCATAAAGAAATTTATAAAATCGTTAGCTCCCTTGCGATATATCTTTCGTGCCATATCCCTCTTGCTCAATCCTTTTAAACTCTCCTTCGACTCAAACCACACCCCGCTAAATGTATCCTCCACAAAACGTTCAATCATTACATCCAATTTTTCCGTTAATTTATCATCAATTTCATCAACAAGATCCACATTAATCGCTTCCCTATCAAACTGCTCAGGATCAAACTCCTCCCCAAGCCAACCTACAATTCTCTTTTTATATAATGGATGATTCTTCTCTTTCTTTATTTTTAAAATCTCCTCGTAACCAACAACGCCACCACAATCCTCAGGAGGACAGGCACGATCTCCATCCACACACTTTGCATACACAATTGATTCATCAGCAGGAGCGATCTTTTCTACAATAAGCGTATGCTGCCAACAATCTCCAAAATCATATTCATAATTAAAAGACTCACCCTCCGAAGTTAAGACTTCCCCAATCCGGGTATTCAAATGAAACTTCGATTCAGGCTCATCTCTTTCAACCTGCCCAATAATTCTATTCATCTCTGCAGGATCAATCGCACCGCCTTGAGCAGCACTCTTTTCTAATAATCTTTTAAATTCTGGAGACTGATGCAGTTTTCTAAAATGAACTTCCGCAGGATTAAACCCCCCTTCATCCGGAGCAAGCTTCTCACCCTTAACCAGAAATTCATACATATGATAATCTTCCCATCCCATCACAACCTGAATTATCCAATGCAACTGCTCAAAAGATATCGTATCCAAAACTAAAAAACGCCTCCATATTTCCGGACTAACTCCATCCAAACTTACCTTCAACTGCAATGTCTGAGCCATCTTCTTCTTTTTATAGAAAAACCCACTTATAATGTTTTTTATTTTAAACTTCAAGATCAAATTTGAAATATCATTCATGACTAAGAAAATTATCAACCAGCGCTTTGAAATAGAAATATGGCGCCCGGGCCGAGATTTGAACTCGAGTTAGGACCTTTCTCTAAACTTCTTACAAAGTTTTTGACAGGGTCCTGTGCTAACCACTACACTACCTGGGCTTTCTAGAAAAAGATGTTATAGGGCGGTTTATAAGTTTTTTCGTTCTAAATCCGCATATGATCAAACGACTACTTGCAACATTAGGATTAGTAGGAATCTTAGGATGTAGCGAGAATGTGCAGCAGTTACCTAAACCCCCACTAATTGACGGTATTGATATTCCAACTATAGAACCACTACTCTTTTAACATTTTCTCCTTTTACACTTTTATGGAGAAGAACATAAAGAACCTCGAATTTATAACCGCAGCAAGCAGTGAAGGATTCAAACTAGACATTCCTCCCCCTTATCTCAATTCACGCCAATTTTCACATTTCCTCCAAGCAATTCCTGGACTTCAAATTACTCCCGTCAGAGAATTTATGAGAATCGACTTTCCCCATCAAGATCAAAATGACCCCCATGTCCAACTTGACCTCCAAGGAGTAAGCCTTACCTACCAACGCACTACCACCCTTACACTATCAGAAGAAAGCAGTGTTGTTTTAATTACCTTATACGGAACATACGAACGAATCCATGAAACAGAACTTCTCCTAAGCAACTACCTTCCCCGCACTCCAGAAAAAGAGACCAGGCTTAATTAAAGAAATCTTTTTATACTCCTTTTTCACAAAAATAACCTATGCAATTATATCAAATTGATACTCACTTAAAAGGATGGTTTAAACTCCAACTTATGCTTCATGGAGAACACCAATTAAATAAACTCCAAAAAGGAGAAGCAACCTTACTCACAGAAGAAACAACAACAAACACTCCTTTCTTTGCAATCAGAGCCGCCCTCCAACGATATGATTTTAAAAACATTAAGAAAGCATTAGGGAAAACTGCTACAGAAGAAGATATTATCAAGATTAAAGCAACATATGAAGAAGACATTGGAAAATGGAACGTCGAACAATTAAAAGAAGGAGATGAAGTTGGAAAAACAATTACTAATCTAAACACCACAACATTCACCGTTATAAAAACTATTTCTTGGGTTAAAAGCAGCGATATGGCAAAAGCGACAGGAACAAAAAATGGAGAGATTACTTTCACTGCAGCAGTCACCTTACTCCCCATTAAACGATAATACTTTCTAAAACTAGATATTCCATAAGAATAATCTTTATATTAATCAATAAAATAATATCGTTATGCAACCACTTTCTTCTCCCCTACCTCCACCCTCCCAATTGTATCAAAACATTGGCATACTCACTAACCGAGCAGGATTAATGCTTCATAACGCATTAAGACAAGCACAACCGACATTTCAACTTGATCCTCGAGATGCAGACTATTTTGGCAGAACGACTGAAGTCTTTAATGAACTCCTGTTTGGATTAAGTTTAAGCCATCACCTTCCTTCTTATTTAACAGAAAAAGAACGAAGCAAGATTCTAGCTACAGGCACAAGCGCTTTTGAGAGAATTCCTTATTTAACAGATCAAGCACTTCAAACTGACCTTTCACCAGAACAACTCCATCAAAACGTCCGAGACTACAAAACTCTTGTAACAAGAATAGCTAAAGAAGGAAGAGTCACCCAAGAAGACAAACCCTCCATCGAACGATGCTCTAAATTCCTAACCGATCTTAGCGATAGAATATTCTCCACTTGAGAAATCCTTTTATAGCAACCTTCCTTCTAAATATCTATGAAATTAACACAAATTGACAGCCAATTACGCGGAAATAAATTCAAACTCACTTTAAACCTTAATGCAGAATACTCCTTAAATAATGCAACTAAAAACAACTTAATCTGTTACCAACACGAACGCATCATCGGCATTCCTTCAAACGGTATCATTTCTACGCTAAAATTATACGACTTTAGTAATATTTCTAAACTCTTAGGAAGACAAACGACAAAAAAAGATATTGAAAGAATCAGGGAAGCATTTAACAAAGAATTAGACTTGTGGAATAGAATCAAAGAAGAAAAAGCAGGATCACATATCCAACTAGAATTATCTAAAATGATTACCTGGATGAAAGATCGAGAAGATCCTGAAACGGGAACGATTACGTTTACATTAGAAGTAACCTTAGCACTTTCATTCTAAAATAAATATTTCCCCGCCGCCGGACTCGAACCAGCAGCCTCTCGGGCTCCGCTGTCTGTTTTTCATTTCTTAGTCTTTTGGACCTTTGATCGAACAGCGACATTGTGTCTACAGCCAAGTGCTCCACCATTAAGCTAGGCGGGGATTACTAAAGCGATTCAGTTTAGGTTTATTAGTGTTTTGTTCACTTTTTTTCCCACTCTTTAAGGATCTCTTCAATATTCTCCATATCGTTTTTATAGAGCACGATTTTACCCCTCTCCGTTTTCGTAAAAAAAGACCTGCAGAAACAGTTTATACAAAAAAATTAATCTCGGTGCTGACTTCAACCACTTCTTCTTCAATAGAAAGAGGAACTGGTTCGTTATGCTTCTTTAAACTTGCAAGATATCCCTTCATCGCATCCTTAATATTTCTAATCGCCTCTTCCCTTGTTTTTCCTTGAGAAATACACCATGGTAAGCAAGGACACTCTACTACAACCATTCCATCTTCATCTTGTCCAATTAGGATTCTAAACTTCATATAACTACAATAGTACAAGAAATTTAAATAACTTACAGCAGATCTTACGGAAATATCACAAAGACAAATTAGAAATTTAATTAAAAAGAAAAAATTAACGAGGCTTTAACGCAACAGCACTCGAATGAGCCATAATCTTCTTACTGCCTTTCATAAACTTCGCAGCAGCACTAGGAAGAACAGCCTTCGCATTTAACTGCATCTTACTCTCAATCTTGTAAGACAAAGCTTTTTCCTCTCCACCACGAAGTACTGGCAATTCCCAATAAATCTTTAATCCTTCAGGACTCGCTTTTACATTACTTGGCTTAATCGAACCAAATTCGGTAGGTGCTTTTACATTATGAGGAACAACATCCATCACAGACACGTTTTTAATTGGTAACTTCCCAGGATTTCTTACTGTCACAACAACTTTCATAATAGCCATTCCACCTTCAGTTGTGTGCAAGACTAACACCCTCTTACTTACTTCTAAAAACTTCTTTCCAAAGACATAGAATAAGACTAACACTCCCACAACTAAAATAGTAAAGACTAAAGGCTCCCTATAATCAGTCGTGTACTTAATCACCATCGATTCACCCGGCTTTAAATTATAAGACCATTCAACAACCTTCTTCCCATCAACCTTACTTACCTTCGAAGGCTCAGGATTAAAATCAGTAAAACGATAATCAAAGCTTCCAAGGCTAATCTTATAAGATTCAGAAACAACAGCATTACCCTCATTCTTTTGAGTCACAGTATTACCACTTACTAAAAACCCTTGCTGCGGCTCAACAACCTCATGGACATTACTATACTTACCAATTGTGTACAAGAATTCTTGATTCACTAAACTTTTATCTTTTAAATCTACTAAGACGTTCAACGTATATTGACCTTCAACAGTTTCAGGATCTAAAGAGATAGGAAATTCTAATTCTTTCTGTTCTTTTCCCTGTAACGTTACTTTTTGAGATTCTTTAAAGAATTGACTTTCTAATCTTACATCGAGATCTTCTAAGAGGATATTATGTTTATTTTTTAATAAGACCTTCACAATCGTACTTCTTCTCGGATCAATTGTTGGAAGTGAAGTAAATTCAGCATCAACAGTATCCTTGTAAGCAACAACTAATACTGGAAGTAATTTAGTTTCTCTCGTACTTGAAGTCACAGCCTGAAAATTAATTCCATAAGGTTTCGCTAAAATCTGAGGAGTTAACGGAGTAAAAGTCACAACAACATCTTTTGTTGCACCAGCAGCAAGATCATACGACGTACTATCTACATCCATAACCCATACCAGATCAATGGATTTAATCGTCACTGTCGTTGCAGCAGGATTATCATTCGTCAGATGCACCGTATATTTTGGAGATTGACCAGGAAGAACTTCTTCTTGGATAGAATCATAACTCACACGCAAAGCAAACACATTCGTCGCTAGTAGCAGCACAAAAATTAGACCTAGAAGCACACTCTTTTTCATAAGTACAAAAAGATCACTGCCCCTATTTAAATATTTCTGAGGCATTTAACAAAAATAATTTAAAGAAATAGGACAATAATAGCTTAAATTAGTATTCTACTCACATGTTCATTCTTCTCTAACCTAATCACTTGATCAGCAAACCCTTCGACTTCAGATTCATGAGAAACGAGAATGACCTGCTTTAATTTTAATTCTTTAAAGACTTCCCTTAGCTTTTCTACTTGCGTTGTA
>JBAZPJ010000038.1:0-9412 GCA_041648255.1 Candidatus Nanoarchaeia archaeon | reverse complement strand
TCCTTTCATTCAATCCATAAAATCTATTTACTTAATCCCAATCCTTTAGCGTTTAATAACTTACATAACATCAAAAACGATATAAAAATAAACTGCATCTCAATAATCGAACATTTTTCTAAATCCCCCCAGTCATCTTCCCAACAAATCCACGTTTCAATAACTAACTATGGAAATCTTTCTTTCGAAACTTTAATTTCTTTAATTAACGCCTCTAACACAAATATGAATAACAAAAATGAACTTATCAAAAATGTTGAAGATTTCAAAAATGAAATCTGTAAACCTCAACCTAACAAAGAAAAACTAAAATCTACCTTAGAGTACGTTAAAAATCTTAGTAACGAAGTATTCACGGCACTGATAGTTGAATTTGCAAAGAGATATTTTAACCTTTAAATCTCAATTTTACTTAACAATCTGCATTTGCTACTCTCTGGCAGCAAGGTTGATCTAAAATAATACGAAGTCCATTCTATAACTAAATGAGTAATAATGACGATGCATTCGGCACAAGCCTTCGCGCACGGCCGGCGCACGTCATACTTTTGTACTTACACAGCAGCAACACTATTTCAAATTATTTCATTTTTTCATTCAACTTTTCTAAAACTTCAGTAAGTTTTTTGAGAGCATTATCTAAATTTTCATTTTGCTTGATGCTTAAATTTGATTGACTGAATTCTTTCCATTTCTTATAATAATATGCCCCTACACTCGGAATTCCCCCAATGTAAACAAATAACTTTGCAAAAGTATTCTGAGAACCAGTAAGAGAATCAATAATCAAACCAACTGAGGCCATACCAATCAAGATTATAGCCGGAGCAGATAAGAAGTAAAAGGCAATCTCTCTTACTGCATTCTGATATTCATGCTCTTTCATAAAATTTAATTTCTATCAGAATATTTAAGCATTCTCATCCTTAGTAAGCACCTCTTTTTTTCTTCCAAACTTTTCTTTGAGATAACTTAAAACCCTATTAACTTTCGGCGCTACTGCTCCGGTAAATGCGGAGTAAACTACTCCCGAAGTGATTCCGGAAATTGTTCCCGCAAGTGAAGGATCAAGGTTATATCTTAAACATACACCATTAGCAAGTCCATAAGCAGTTGCCCAGACACCGTTCCCTACCCTGTCTGAAAGAAGTACGGATCCGATCTCTTGTCCGTATTGCTTCCAGTTTATCTTCCCATTATCTTGTCTTAATCGCTCTTTATTATCCTGAAGATATGTTCCAAAATAAGTCAAGTATCCTGCTGCAAATTGTCCCGCCATTCCAACAGAAGTAATTACTTTCGGATCTGAACTATAAGAAGAACATACCTCTTGACAACCAGTTGCAGCAAGAGTTCCGACTACAACAGAAGGAATCATAGACTTGAAAACCGAACCAAACGTCATGTTTTCACTTTCTATCTTCTTTTCTAATGTTTCGGGTTTTTCTTCCATTTTACCTCATTTAGCAAAATTACCGAAAGCTTATTTAACTTGGTAGTACTCTAACAATACTACTATGAAAAGCGAAGATCTTAGAAAATTGGGTTTATCTCAAGCAGAAGCAACACTCTACTTAACCCTGCTCCGAATCGGTGCCTCAGACGTTCAGAAGCTTATTGAAGAAACTGGATTCTACAAAGGAAACACCTACGACGCCCTAGAAAGACTTTGTGAGAAAGGAATTATCTCCAAGATCATTGAAGGAAACAAAAGAATCTACCAACTACAAAAACCAGAAGCATTAGTAGAATACGTTAAAAAGAAAAAAGAAGGACTGGACCAAGAAGAACTTTTAGCAAAAGAACTAGTAAAAAAAGTAGAACTTGTAAAGAAACACACAAAAATCGCAGAAACAGCAATGGTCTTCCGAGGAATCTCAGGAGTTAAACAAATATATTCAGAAATCATCGATGAAAAACTAGACTACCTCGTCTTTGGATCTCCCAAAGAATCAGAAGTAATCATCGAGGATTGGTACTGGCAAAATCTCCATGCTAAACAAAAAGAATTCGGAATAAAAGCCAAAATGATCTTCCACAAATCCCTAAAACACTGGAAAAACCTTACCCCAAAAAATATTATCGAAATCAGATTCTTAGACGAAGAACTAGAACCCTTAACAGAAACAACAATCTACGGAAACAAAGTAGCCTTCACAGTATGGACAGAAAAACCAGTAATAACAATCATCAACAACGAACATGTTGCAAACTCTTACAAACAAATATTTAACCGACTATGGAAATCAAGCAAAGAATAATCATTCATTACTAACAAGCAGCAAGGATCGATTTAATCTTACAGTTTGATAAAATCCGTTTTCATTTGTTTAAGAGAGGTGATTGTATTAATTTTTTGAATTCCTTTTCTTGAGATTACATTTTTAACGAGTTGGTAATATTCTTCTTGATCTTTGACTCTTATTTTGAGAATGATTTCCCAGTCGCCAGTACAGATGTCTACGCTTTCTACTTCTTTATGTTTGCTTAGGTCTTCTGCCATTTTTTCTGGATTTCCGTATTCGTCTGGGCTAATTGCGATAAGAACGTATGCGCAGAATCCCTCATTTATTTTTTTGTAGTCGAAGACTGCTTTGTAGGTTCTTATTGCGTTTTCTTTCTCAAGTTTCTTAATATTATAATGAATTGTAGTTGAAGGTTCTTTCAAATGTTTAGCCATACGTGCAATTTGAGGTGTGCAATAGCCTTCTTTGAACAAATTGATAATTCTAGGAGTTATATCTTTCATATTGTTGTAGAATATTCAATTATATATAAATATTTCGCTTATTATTTGAATAATATTCAACAATAAATAAATACGTTGCTTGGTTCTGATAGTTATGAGCTTTGAAAAATCAGTAAGAATCGGAATCATCGGAGGACTAGGTCCAAAAACCGGCTTCGTCTTCACCGAGTTCATTAATAATACGTTTGTAGGCAAGAATGATTTCCAACCAGACCTCTTGCTGTTGAATCTTCCAGTGCCAGATAAGGTTATGAAAGCAATTGCTACTGGACAACGATCAGAAGAAATGAAACAACTCCTTATCAGTGCAGTAAAAAGGTTGAATCAAGCAGAAGTAGACTTAATCGTTATTCCCTGTAATTCCGTTCATATCTTTATCGAAGAACTAAGAAAAGAATCTCAAAAGCCAATTTTAAGTATTATTGAAGAATCAGCAAAAGAATGTGACAAAAGAAAAATCCAAAAAGTAGGTTTGCTTGCCTCAACAAATACT
Source organism: Candidatus Nanoarchaeia archaeon (assembly GCA_041648255.1). Lineage (GTDB taxonomy): Archaea > Nanobdellota > Nanobdellia > SCGC-AAA011-G17 > GW2011-AR18 > JAHFKM01. Next base: position 6,170 of record JBAZPJ010000038.1, on the reverse strand, counting down.
ATCCAACAAAATCTCCATTCAAAAGCACTTTCAAAAATAAATATCCAAACAATCATCCCTGAAGCTGAAGATCAAAAAACGGTAAGCGAAACTATTATTAAAATCATCAACAATCACTCAACCAATAAGGATAAAGAACAACTTAGAATTATTATAAAAAAGCTGATAACTAAAGGAGCAGAAAACATCCTTCTTGCTTGCACAGATCTTCAACTTATTCTTTCTCAACAAGACTCAGATGTCCCGCTGCTAGATACAATGCAAATTCTCGCAAACTCAACTCTCCAAATTCTTCAAAAAGAAACATTATCTGCTGTTCAGTAGCAAGGATATTTCCGGAAAAGTAGCAGACAGTTTTATAAACTTGGAAATCCTAAAGAGATTATTGATTCCGGGGGTGTCTACTAATGGAAAAAGTCTTACTCGATGAACTTATGGGTCCTTTAAATGAAACAGAGAAAAAATCCGCTCCACCTGAAGTTTACATTGAAGGCGATCGAAATCTTATGCTTGACGGACCACGCGTTTCTCTTATAGGATCAAGAAAAGCAACCCCGGAAGGAATAAACAATACTACTCTTTTAACTAAACAACTCGTAAAAAAAGAAATCATTATCGTAAGCGGACTTGCAGAAGGAATCGACACTACAGCGCACACAACAGCAATTAAAGAAAAAGGAAAAACCATCGCAGTCTTAGGAACACCACTAGACAAATATTACCCCTTACAAAATCGTGAACTTCAAAACGAAATCATGAAACATCACCTCGCAATTTCCCAATTCCCATCAACCTCTTCAGTAAGACCAGCAAACTTCCCCATACGCAATCGAACAATGGCCTTAATCTCACATGCTTCAATAATCATTGAGGCAGGAGATACAAGCGGCTCCTTACACCAAGGATGGGAAGCACTCCGCCTAGGAAGACCACTATTCATTCTAGAATCCGTCGTAAACAATAAAAAACTAAAATGGCCACAAGAAATGATCAAATACGGAGCCATGGTTCTTTCAGTTAATCATTTGAAGCCTTTGTTTGAGATTCTTCCTGCTTCTGGAGCGCAGGTGAACTTAGATGTTGTTGCCTAACTTGGATTTTGCTTCTTTTTGGAGTTATTGTCCAAAGGGAGATAATGAAGTTGCAAAAAAATCTCGAGATATCACCTATGCCCTTAAGGATGATAGAACTCCTTTAAATGAAAAAGTTACTATACAAGGAGTTATTGTGAGAAAACTAAAAGAACAAATAGACAGTCTGCCCTTTAAAGATTTTTTTGGTTCTGAGGTTTATTTGGTTCCAGTTCCTAAGAGCTCTTTAATGCAAAAAGATACATTATGGGTTCCAAAAAAATTAGTTGAATCTATGACTAAACATAACCTAGGTAGAGCATTTGATTGTTTGGAACGAATTGAAACAGTAACGAAATCATCTTCTTCACATCCAAAGAATCGCTTAAAACCGATTGATCACTATAAAACAATTCGTGTAAATATTAAGATTGAACGACCCGAAAATATTCTACTTGTCGATGATGTTTTAACTAGAGGATCAACTCTTTTAGGATGTGCAAGTAAATTAAAAGAAGCTTTTCCAGAAGCAAATATTAGAGCTTTTGCAGCCATAAGAACAATAAGTAATCCCAATTACTTCGAGAAAATTGAAGATTTTCATATAGGTCAAATTGTTCGTTCACCTGACGGAACTTCGTCCACTACCTAAACTCATTACTTTCCAGCAACAAGAGTGACTTTAAATAAAAGTTTAACCAATACAAATCATTAAAGGTACAAACAAGAAGGCGCGTTAGAAACCCAGCAAACGCCACGGCCGGCGCAAACACACTTGCCTCGAATGCGCTGTTATCAAAACACTGCATTCGACCAAAGTATATCTGCACTGACTGGTGCAACAATAGTCCTCTTGAATGCGCCGCTTTTAGAACTTATTTGCTAGAAAGTTATATAAGTCCCCCAATTCCAATAACTCTATGCGCACTTTACTATTTTTATTCGCCCTACTCCTATTACTAACTGCCTGTGCGGGAGAAATTCAAGATGCAAACCCAAAAATGGCTCCGCAAGAAAATCAAGTCCAGTGCAAAGAAAACGCACTTTATTCTATCGTCAATTATGCAAACATTACTGCGGATAAACTAAACATCCAAAATACAAAATGCTCTTCACAAAACTATTATCACCAATTAGAAGCGACTGGGACTTATTTAGACAACAATCAACAACCAAAAACTCTCTACTTCCAAGCAATAACCGGAGGAATGGCAGCTTCAGGAGCAGACACTTATTTTGAAATCTGTCTCATTATAGCTAACCAGAAAATCATTTCAGAAATTAAAACTGGACGAAGCCTTACCTACCAATCTCCAGCACGATGCACATGGCAAACAACCTTACCCTAGAAATCCTTACTCTCCAGCAGCAAGAATGAGCTTAAATAAAACCTTATCTTAAGAAGAATATGATTTATCCAACTCCCGAACAAATCATCGAATACAATCGTTTTGCATTAGAAGTAATCAAAGTTAAAAAGCAGATCAACCCAAAATCTTGAGTAGACACAAAATCGTAGAAGCAATCAGAGAAACTGAAGAAGCAGAAGGAGACGTCTACGACAAAGCAGTCATCCTTTTCAAAGGACTCATCCAGAAACACCCTTTCGCAAGCGGCAACAGAAGAACCGCCTTCATTACAACCAAAGACTTTATAATAAATAACCACCATAGTTTTAACATCCAAGACAACCCGAATCTAGCCAGGGTTTTACAAGGAATAAGAGAAGACTACTATACCCACGAAGAAATCAAGGAATGGCTCAAACATGGAAAAATCAAAGAATTCAAAAGATAAACAAAAAAACAAGATCAACCTGAAAGAACTCTCCAAATTTAAAAAACTTATCAAAGGACACGAACGAATCCTCAAAGCAATCGGCGGACTCTAAAAATTTATCACTTCTTAATAGCGCAGATGAAATTAAATAACGGTACAACCATAAATTATCTAAACGGTCATGATTGGAGGCGCATTAGAAACCTAGCACACGCCACGGCCGGCGCAACCATACCTGACTCGAATACACTCTAGTTTTTAACCTGTTTTTTATTCCATAAAAATGCTACTTACTTTTTGGATACAGCCCAATAAACTTTTTTAACACACGTTCATTTTCGCTTGTTGAAAGATGGTACTTTTTTCCTAATCGTACAATCAAGCCATTCAAAAACCAAATCTCACTCTTCCTCCCAGAAATAGCATCCTGATAAGTTGAAGAGTAATGCTTCATTCTCCCAAGAGTACTATAAAATAAAGCCTTCAATATCCACCTTGGTTTCATTTTTACTTCCTTATCCAGCACAGCATAGGATTCATTAAAAAGATTATCCACAATTCTCCTTGTTTTAGGAGCAGTACACAACTCAAAAAGAGTCTTCTTCTCGACTGCAGATAAGATATTTACAGAACAGTTCATAACTGTTTTTTCAGCTTTCACTCGTTGAATATTCGAAGAAGTAGTGCATCTAATTCCTGCCTCTTTCAACATTCTAGCTATTACCTTTCCAGAAGGACTTTTCTCTGTCTTCCATCCTGTCTTTCCATGCGCAATCAAGATTTTATTTTCAACAAGCCTAAACCCTTCGAAAACAGAAATAGGAGCAAAACTGGAATGAGCAAGATAAGGTTTGTAAACATCTTCTTCAACCATGCCATTTTGAATACTTACAAGATACGTTGTTTTTATCTTATTTTTAAGAATCAACTTAAGGTTTTTTTGAAGATCATAGAGTTTAGAAGTAATAAACACTACTTGATAGGTTTTATTTTTTGGGAAGGAATACACTTTCTTGGGAAGTGAATAAGCTTTTTTTCCAATTAAAATTTTATCTGAAAGAGTCTTAAGTTTCTTTCTCCCAAGCAACGTAACATCATGCCCTTGCGCATGCAATAATGCTCCTACATAAATACCAATAGAACCTGCACCTACCACTAAAATTTTCATACTACTTTTTTCTCTCTCCTCTTTATAAAACTTTCAAATGGATCCATAGAGCGGTCCTAACTCAAACTCAAACAAAGTCTTTAACTTAATATTAAACTCTGAACAAAATTCAATTAAACCCCCACCCCCCCAAAAGTAAGATAACCACAATAAAAATCCAGACAATTAATTGGATAATCAAATTTAATATCCCCGCGACTAATGCAGATTCATAGTAAGAATCCATAGAACCCTTTTCCAAGTTTATTTCGTAGAAATATCGATTTAGGGAAACACCCAAAAATTGATCAAGAACCTTAGATAAAATGGAACCTACAATAAATCGCTAAAGGAGAAGGAAGCCTACAATGAAACCACTAACACTCTTCGGAGCAACACATGCTTGAGTGGGCTCTCCTCTTTTTAGCCATCGCACTCATCGCGGCAGTCTTTGGATTCGGAGGCATAGCAGGAACAGCAGCAACAATTGCAAAAGTATTATTCGTACTATTCTTAATCCTCTTTGTGTACAGTCTCATTAAAAGAAAACGATAAACAACTTTTTAAATAATAATTTCTAGCTAATTTTATGAATTCAGGTATAAAAGCAGTCGTGTTTGATTTTGACGGAATGACTTATCTAACTACTCAAAAGTTTAGTGACCGATTAAGTAAAGATTTCCACCTTAAACAAGAAGATATTTCACCATTTTTTAAAAACAGCTTCAAGGATTGTCAACGAGGAAAAAAAGATCTTAAACGAGCACTCAATCCCTATTTACTTACCTGGAAACTCAAAAAGAATATTGATGAATTGCTAGATTACTGGTTTGAAGATGGAGAAATTAATCCGGAAATAATCCCAATTATTAAAGAACTAAAGAAGAAGAATATCCTCTGCATCCTTTGTACAAATAATGAACGATATAGAATGGAATACCTCAAACAACATACGAGCTTACAAGAACTCTTTAATCTTATTATTGCTTCTTACGAAACAGGATATCTTAAACCAGAACGAGAAATTTTTCAAACCATTCTCAAAAAAACAAAACTCAAACCACAAGAAATACTCTTCTGCGACGATAAAGCGGAACATATCTCTGCATTAAAAGAATTTGGTTTTAAAACTCACCAGTTTACCACTATCCAAGAATTCAAAAAAAGATTAAATTATTTTCAAAAAGCTTAAAGAGAAGAACAGATTTAATTAAAAAATGAGCATTCAATCTGACTTAGACAACGCAGGAAGCAAAGAACAAGCACTGATTCAGAATCGCTTTTTTAAAACAGGTAAAGGCCACTACGGAGAAGGAGACCTCTTTATTGGAATCAGAGTTCCTGAACAACGCTTAATTGCAAGTACATATAAAGATTTATCCTTAAAAGAAATTGAAGAACTACTTAAAAATCCAATCCATGAATATCGATTAACCGCACTACTTATTTTAATTAATCAATTTAAAAAACACCCAAAAGAAGTCTATGAATTTTATATGAAGAATTTAAAATACGTAAATAATTGGGATTTAGTCGACGCGAGCGCACCTAAAATTACTGGAGCTTATTTATTTGATAAAGATAAAACTATTTTAAGTAAACTAGCAAAGTCCTCAAATCTTTGGGAAAAACGAGTCGCCATTGTTTCTACCTATTACTTTATTCAAAAAAACCACTTTACAGCAACCTTCAAGATCGCAGAACTACTTCTTTCAGACAAGCATGATCTAATCCACAAAGCAATCGGATGGATGCTAAGAGAAGTGGGAAAGAAAGATCAGCATCAATTAGAAGCATTTTTACAAAAAAATTATAATAAATTACCACGAACCACATTAAGATATGCAATAGAACGCTTTGATGAGAAAAAAAGAAAACAGTATTTGAATAATACCTTTACAAGCCAGCACGTAATAACGTCATCTTAGAAGCAGCTACAAACCCAACAGTTGTATAGGTTGTTTCCTTTGTTCTTAATTGACGCTTTAATTCAGCACGAGGGTTCTTTGCATTTAAAATCTTCTCAATCTTGACCCAAGACGTTTTAATAGAAACCTTAGCAGAAGCATCCTTCCCACTCTTAACTACAAGCGTATGATCCGATTTTAACATAATATTCAATTGCAATGGAGACTCATCACCATCAATCTGCACATTAATCACTTCATCTTTGA
>JBAZPJ010000037.1:0-9773 GCA_041648255.1 Candidatus Nanoarchaeia archaeon | reverse complement strand
ATCGAGAGTACCGCGCTGAATATTGGAAGGAATATGGAAAGAGGGAAGAGGTTAGAGCAAGAATAAGAGAAAGACAAAATTTAAGGAGAAAGTTTGATAGGGATTTTTTTGTTAGAGCAAGGATTAGGCGTTCATTCGGACATGCTTTATCGAGATATTCAAAGACAGGTAAAGTTGCAAGTTCAGAAAAATATGATATGAATTGGAAAGAAGTAATTGAAAGTTTAAAGCCTTTTCCGAAAAATTTAAAGGATTTTGAAGTAGATCATATTATTCCTTTGCATGTTTTTGATCTTGATGATCCTGAACAAATTAAAATGGCTTTTTCTCCTTCAAATTTAAGATGGTTAAGAAGAGAAGAAAATAGGAAAAAGTCTGGAAGATTAGTTATAATTGGTAAGTCTGAGGAAGGTTTTTTGTCAATAAAAGATACGGAGTTCGAAAATGCACCAATGTGTTAGATGCGCAACCTTATATGACGAAGGTTCTAATGAAATTTTAAAGGGATGTAAGTCGTGTGGGGGAAAGTTTTTCTTCTTTATTAAAAAAGATGCATTAAAAAAAGTACAGGAAGTTACTAAGAATTTAACTCAAGAGGATAAGAAGCAGATTGAGGAGGATGTGAAGGAGATTATTGGATTGCTTGATGAGGATAGTTCAGTTATTTTAGATTTAGAGTCTGTGAATGTTCTAAAACCGGGTAAGTTTGAATTAGATTTAGTGAGATTATTTAAGGGTGATCCATTGGTGTATAAGTTAGATGATGGGAAGTATATTATTGATGTTGCTGCGACGTTTTTACAAGGAAAGAATTAAATTTACTTTTCGTGCTTTCTCGAGTTGAAGAGTTATTATTTAACATATTCCACATTCTCGATTTCTTCGAATTGTTTGTCTCCAGTAAGGAATTTTATTCCCTGGTGAAGTGCGATGCTATATCCAAGAGAGTCAGCATAAGATAATTTATTCTTGCGATGCTTGAGTTTAAAACTTGCTGCTTTGAAAATATGGACGGGTTGGATCGGGATACAGTTATCTAAAAAGGTCTCAAAGAATTCTCGTGCAATTTCTTCATTATGATCTCGAAGGAGGATATAATAAAGTTCATAGAGATTAGAAAGAGAAGTATAAAGTTCTTGTTTGAGGTAGGGGTTATAGTGGGGATTAGCCTTGCTTATTTCTATGATAGCATAGGTGTCAAGAAAGTATTTCACTCTTCTTCCTCTTTTCTGAGATCATCCTTGAGTTTTTGTGTGTTTATTTTCCAGTGTTTTAGTTTTCCAAAAAGTTCGTTGATATTCTTTTTTTTATGAACGGTAATAACTATTTCTTCTCCTTCTTTGAGGTGTTGTTCTTTGACAAGTTCTCTTGGGAGTACAACGCCTAAGGAGCTTCCCCATGTTTTGATTGTTGCTGTGGTTGTCATGATAGTTAGATGTTGTATCTAATATTTAAAAGAATCGTTTCTCTAATTGCCTAGATTTTTACTTCTACTTTTCGCGCTTTATCTAGATCTTGTAAAATAGTCTGTCCTAATTTTGATTTTTTGTGGATTTTAATATCTCCTTTTTTGCTGAGTGTGGAGGTAAAGAGGAAGTGTCCGTCTACATAAATTTCTACAGTTTTTCCTCCGTATTGGGGGTGGACGCGAAAGATGATTGCTTTGTTTGTTTCTTCTATTTTATAGGTAATTCCGTTTTTTGGTACACCATCTTGTGCTTGTGCTTCTTCTTCTAAGGCTTGAATGTCAATACTAAATCCTAAGGTTTTTTCGATCTTGGTAATAGTGGATCCTTGTTTTCCAATGATTTTTGCAATGTCTTGTTCTGGGACGCGCACAATTGCTTTGTTGTTTTGGAGGACTTGTACTTTTACTTCGTCTGTATAATTGAGTAATTCTTGTTCGATTTGTTTTGCTGCGAGTAATTTTGTGGGGTCGTATTGGATTTGTTCTGTGACGGGAACAACAACTGTTTCTTCTCCGTAGCTGTAGATTTCGAATTCTAGTTTTTTGCTTTCAAAGTCTGTGACCATGACAACTGGTCGTGCTAAGTCTGCTTCTGTCATTCCTGAGGGAACTTTTACTGACATTTCTAGGCTTAGGACTTTTGCTATCATTCCGTTTTTGATAAAAATGACTGTGTCAATGACGTGGGGGATAACTCCGAGTTCGATTCTTCCGACAAAGCGTTGGATGGCGTCAATGGGGTTTGTTGCGTGGATGACTCCTGCTAGTCCGATTCCGGCTAATCTTAGATCTGCAAAGAGGAGGAAGTCTTTGGTGTTTCTCATTTCATCAAAGATGGTGTAGTCTGGTCGTGTTAATAATAAAATGTCGTGGATTTCTTGTGCGTCTCCATGACTGATTGCATATTGCGTAACATTATCTGGTAATACTAAGTCTCGTGGTGCTTCAAGGGTTTTGACTATTCTTCCTTTTTCAGCGTAGAATTGGGCAAGTGCTGATGCCATGGTGCTTTTTCCTGATCCTGGACTTCCAGAAATAAGAACTCCTTCTGCTTGTTTTTCAAATCGTTCTAGTAATTTTTCACTTAGATTATATTCTTTTAATGTTAATTTTTTGACTGGTCGTACTGCGGTGATTTCCCATCCGTCTGAGAGTGGTGGTCGTGTAATGACGATTCTAAAATGTCCGAGTTGAACGATGGTGCTTCCTGTTCGTTCAATTTCAATGTAGCTGTCTCTTCTTTTTTTTGTTTCTTCTACGAGTTCTGCTGCGATTTCTTTTACGTAGTCGTGTTCTAGTAATTTCTCATCAAGTTTGACAAATTGCCAGTTGCCGGGAAATCCTCGTTTGGCAAATGGTTCGACATTTTCTTTGAGGTGAACGGACATGGTTGTTTCGTCAAAGTATTTATCGAGTTTCAAAGTCTTAATTGCTTCTACGTTTTGGGGAACGTAAACTGCTTTAATGCCTCGTGCTTCTGCGACTTGATGCTGGATTTTGTCAGAGGTGAGTAGTGTTGCGTCTTCTTCGTAGGCGAGTTCTCTAATTAAAGAATCAATTTCTCCTAGGCCTGCGTATTTGACGTCGACTGCTGTTGGTTTTTTTCCTTTGTAAGAGACAGTGAGTGTGCCTTTGTCGGAGAGTAATTTTAGTTGTTTTAATTCTTGGAGTCCTAAGAATCCTATTGATCTTCCCTGGTTGGCTTGGTGTTCTAGTTCAGAGAGTGCTGCGAGAGAAATGATAACTTCTTGGACGCTGTTTTTTTTAAGGAAGTGTTCGCTTAAGTGTTTACTAACAAGGATGTTAGTGTCTGGAACTATTTTTTCGTAATTCATTAGGGTTCTACTCGTTTATTCCTTATTTAATCTTTGTGGTAATTAAACCTTTATTTTCTTATATTTCTGCCGTAGTTGTTCTGCTTCTTTCTCTAGATTGAGTGCAATTGCTTTGAGGTTTGCGATTTGTTCCTTACTAAGAATCTCTTTGTAGGTGATGACTTGCTGAAAGTTTTTATTAGCAGAGAGGATATCTAGTACTCGGCAGGCTGCATCCTCTCCAACTGATTTAAATTTGGTGATCTCTTCTGCACTTAATTTCTGGTTGTTGTTTCGAATGTTAGAGTTATGTGCTAACGCCCAGTATTTTTCTTTAGAAAGGACAAGAAGATGTGTTGCAACTTGGCAGAACATTTCTCTAACGTCATAGATAGTATTTAACTTTTTGATAAGGGGAGTATGTTTTTCTTTTTCTTGTGCTGTTGCTCGTTTTTTAAGATAAGTAATAATTTTTTTTAGTGGATCGGGCTGTCCCCACTCTGGTCGTCTGATAAGAAATCCTCCCTCTTCTTCATAAAATTCGTATTTATCTCCAAGTGTGAAAAGGTTTGGTTCGTCTTTTAATGCTTCAAGAAGTTCTGGAATGGTTTCAGCAGCGTGGGCAGAAGGAATTCCGGCAATCGTTGCTCCGAATGCAGCCAATCCTTTTAGAAAAGTTCTTCTTTTTTGTGCCATTTAGAGTTTCCTCAAGAAGCAAAGAAATCCAGTATGTCCCATCATTTGTGATTCTGGGCGTACTCGTCCTTCTTCAACATGCCATTCTCGTTGGAGTAGTTCTGTAACTTTGATTAAAAAGAATTTCTTTTGTGCTTCTTTAATAAAAGTAGATACTTGATCTATTCCTGGAACATACACAACAAAGTATCCTCCTGTTTTCAGAGCGTTAAAACTGGATTCTACAACCCTCCATGGTTCAGGTAAGTCTAAAATAATGGTATCCATATTTTTTTCTTCAATGCCTTCGTAAATGTCTTTTAATTTGAAGGTAATATTCTTAAATCCGAGGAGTGCTCCATTGTCTTTTGCTATCTTTTGAAAGTCATCTCTGCGTTCGTAGGTAATAACTTTCTTAACGATCTTGGCTAAGTGGCACGTTAAGAATCCTGATCCTGTTCCTGATTCGAGAACGACTGATGTTTTATTCAATCCGGTTTCTGTTAAAATAAGTCCAATATCTTTGTTGGTGATGATCTGTGGTCCGCGTGTTGCTTTTTTAATTAAATCTGTAAAGTGAGGTTCTAAGACGTTGAATTCTTTCCCAATGTTAGAGGTAATGATTCCTTTTGCTTTTTTTAATACATCTTCTTTAAGTAATCCGTATTGGGTGTGTAAGTCTCCTTTTTTCCAGGCGAAGTATTGTCCGTTATGAAAAAGTATTTTGTTTATTGGTTCCATTTTATTCTTCCTTTGTCATTGTCTGTGCTGTTCTTGCTAAGCCTTCGGCTAATTTCTTTGCTTCTGCTTCTAAGTGCGTTCTTGCTTGTTCAACGAGGTGGTGTATTTCCCTTTTTAAGAGTTCTTTTTGTCGTTCAATTTCTGCTAAAGAGGGTTGGTCGTCTAGTTGTTGTTCTAATGCGGTAACTTTTCCTTCAAGTTGTTTTGCTTTTCCAATTGATGCCATTGCTTGGTCTTGTAAACTCTTAATCTGTACTTGGTGGATGTTAAAGAGTTGTTGTGCTATTTTTTTAATGAGGTTTTCTTGTGCTTTTTTTCTGAAGTAATTTTTTACATGTTTAAATCCAATACGTTTGACAAGCACGGCGAGGATTGCGAGGTAGAGGGTGTCGGAGAGGAGGTGGGAGAATGGTTCTTGTAAGGAAAAGTGGGGAATATATTTGGGATGTTCAATGAGATTGGTGTATTTGGAGTAGGCGAGTTTATTATAATCAATAACTTGTTGCTTGGGTGATTCGACTGCGGGTTCTTCTTTTTCTAGGCCGAACCATTTTTTAAATTTGCTTTTAACAGTTTGTCTTGTTTCTTGATAGGATTCTTTTGCTTGTTGTTTGAGGACTTTGTCGAAATTTTCAACTTTGTATTGAAGGACATCTAGTTTGGTTCCAAATGCTTGTATGTAGGGGTCAATAATTAAGCGAAGAAGCATTGCGATTGCTGCATCTACAGCAATTTTTCTTGCTAAGATCTTTTCATTTCTTCTCTCTCGTTGTTTGGCTAATAATTCTTTTTGAATTTTTAATACTTTTTCGAGGGACTTTTTTGCTTGTTTTTTATTGTTAGTATCTAAAGCTTGTAAAGCTTCTGAAAGTAATGTTTTGATGTGTTTTGTTTTTTCTTCAATATCAAAGCAGAGTCCTTGTTCTAGTGCGGCTCGGGAAATAACAAGTTGCATTTCTCTATCTTCTAACATAAATAGTTCTTGAATTGCAGTTCTGGCTCGTGTAGGATCTTCGTCAAGAAGGACAAGGGTTTCACGAGTTTTTGTAAAGAAGGTTTCTTCAAGTCGGATTAAATTAGACATATGTCTTTTCTCTTGTAGGCTTCTTTTAAAGGTTTCTAGAAAGGGAATGTTGCTGAATAACTGCTTCTAATGCCATGCTGTGGCTACAAAGATCATGTTTTTTATGGAAATCACAATCGCAATTCCATTCTTCTCCTTTTTTTGTCAAAGTCCTTCGTCCATGTTCGGAAACAAGTACCGTTTCTTCCCTATAAGGCAAGAATCTTTCTGATTCGGTTGCGTATTTTTTTGCTTTAGCTATTTTTCCAATTAATTTCCCGATGTATGTTTGTTGTTGTTCGCGGGTTTCTTCTGTGATCTGAACAAGAATGCTATCGTTTCGTTGTTTAACTAAATCGATGAACGGATGGGAATAAACTGCAGAAATAGTAAAGAGTGCCGTGTTTGGTGCATCAAGATAACATTGTGCGGTTTGCTGTAATTTTTCTGAGCCTAATTGCATTTGTCCTAGTTCATCTATGTAAAGAAGATCTTCGGGTGTAAATGTTTGTATTCCGGGAAGAATTGCTTCTAAGCTATCTGGTTGGAGATAATAATAACTGCCGGGTACTGAGTGTCTTGGGACTTTGTAGGGTGTTGGCAGGTGGAGGCTTGCGAGTGTTGCTCGTTGGCGGTTATACGTTTCTATTTCAAACCCGCTTCGTTCTCCATGTTCTCTAACTTCGTTTGTTACAAATCCTACTTTTGGAGAGAGGTCAGAAATAGCTTTGCGTAAGGCAGTTGATTTTCCGCTTCTAGGTATCCCGGTAATGAGAATGTTTGTTTTCATAAAGGGAGTAAATGGAATAAATTTTTAAAGCATTCTGAAAGGAAATAGTTTTATAGAGGTTAATGAAAGGCTTAACGAATTTTATTTGTAGGGGGAATATAAGGTTTTTGGACAAATCTTTATTCGAAGAGTTCTTTTAGTTTTTGATAATTTTCTTTCATGAAAGTGAGTACTTTTTGTGCGTATTCAGAGTCTAATTTCTTTCCGTAGTACTTTATTCCATTGCGGTAATATCTTAGTTCATTCATGAAGAGGATGTCTTTTTCTTGAAAGTTGATTTTTTTTAGGTAGGCGACTTCTGCTTCGTGTGATTTTTCTGAGTTGTATCCTGCAGTAAGCATTTTTGCTCTTATTAATTCAATGAGAATATCGTAGCAAGTATCTATAATAAAGTTTGGAGTTATTTCTTTTGGGTCTAATTTGTGTAAGACGAGTTCGAAGAATTTTTTCTTTTATTCTGCTTCTTTTATCAAAGCCTTTGCTCGTGGTTGGTTTGGTGTTATTTTCTTTACCATTCCGATAGCGAGATATTCTTCAAAGCTTCTTAGGTTCATAGTTCGATCCATCCTTTGAGGGTGATGCCTCTTAGGATGTTGGTTTTTAGGTTGTTGTCTATTTCTTTTAAAGATGTATAGTAATTGATGTTTATCTTTCTTTGTAAGACTTTTTCGTAATCGGTTAAGTTGATGTTTTTTTCTTTGCTCCCAACGATTGCAAGGTCAATGTCTGAGGTGAGAGTGTCTTCTCCGAAGGAGTAGGAGCCGAAGAGAATGATTGCTGCGGAAGGATACTGTTCGTAAAGGTATTCGACAAGGCCGGATTCGTAGATTTGTTTAAGATTATCAATTCTTTTCAGCCAGATTATTTTAGGGTTTTCTCTATTTAATTCTATTTTCAGTCTTTTGCTTTCTTTGTCTTTTTCTACGTTGATAAGATTGTTTTTTTCTAAGTTGGGTAGTGCTTTAGAGATGGCTGGTTGGGAAACGTGTAATGCTTTTGCGAGGTGTAATGCATTGAATGAAGTGCCTGTTTTTATGAAGAGGTATCGGAGGATTTCTTGCTGTAATATTGTTAACTTTAGTTTAGTAGTATTAACCATAGTTAACTCATATTAACCTTAGTTTATATATCTTACTATGGGGAAATAATACTGCTATTTAGTAGTAATGGATAGCTTGTTTTCGTGCTTCTTTTTTATTTTCTTGAAGACAGAGATATCTTTCTGCTGCGTCTGTTGCTTGTCTTTTTACTTCTTGAGAATAAGTTTTAGTTATGGGGTCTACGGTATGGTCTTTTTCTTTTATTTTGAATTGGGTGAGTTCTTCAACGAGTTTTTCGAATTCTTCCCAAGTTATTCAGTCATTACGAAGTTTTCGTACTTTTTCTGACTATTGTAAATGTCGTTCTCTGCCATTAGTGTGTTTCTCCTAAGGTCTGTTTAGTTTTAAAGTTGTGCCGGACATTGTCCGACAAAAGAAGGTGCATCGATTTCTAAGTATGGTGCGGGAGACAGGATTCGAACCTGCGAAGGCACTAAGCCATCAGATTTTGAGTCTGATCCATTTGGCCGCTCTGGAACTCCCGCGTCTAGCTTGGGAAGTTTTGAGAGTTTATTTAAACATTTCTTCTTGTAGCTTCACTTAATTCCTCTTGCTAAATCCACTTATGTAAGGTTTTCTTCAGATGCTAGCTCCACTTTTTATAAAGAAATGTCATTAGCGAACGTGTAGGGCAATACATCTTAAATAGTACAGATCCATTCATAGTTATATTCTATAGGAGGTATATACAATGATTAAAAAACTACTTTATGGAATAGCGATGCTCTTAGTGGTGGCATCAGTACATGCAGTTGAATTACCTACATTACTTAGTGGAAAGACATTGCATTATAAATTTAATAAGGATGCAGGTCTTGGAGAAACAACAAGGGTAGTGCATGATTATTCCTTGCTTGGAAATGATGCAAGTATGGAGTCTTCAGGGTCTAGTCCGACGTGGAGTAGCACTGGTGGAAAGTTTGGTGATGGGGCATTTGAGTTTGATGGATCTAATGATAAGATCATTGTTCCTGATGCAGATAGTTTAAGTCCTGCAGCAACAAATGCCTACACCATTGCGTTTTGGATTAAATTTAATAGAACGAAGTTCGTTGGTGAAGGAAACACAAAGAGTTATATCAACTTTTTAGGAAAAGCTGACGCCGGACAAAACGAGTTTATGTTTAGATACTTTAACAGTTCAAATCCAGACAATAGGCCGAATAGGATTAGCTTTTACATGTTTAATCCAGATGGGGGATTAGGCGCGGGAAGTTACGTCCAAGAACCGATTCGTGCTGGCGAGTGGATGCATCTTGTGGGTGTGTATGATGGAAGGAATGTGCAGCTCTGGAAGAACGGAGTCTTAAAAGATTCTGATCCAGTGAGTGAGTATAATATTCGTACGCAGAATACGAACGCACCGTTAAGGATTGGAACGGTAACAGGGCAGAAATATTTCAGAGGCTCGTTTGATGAAGTAAAAGTGTACAATCGAGCGTTAAGTAGATCGGAGATTGAAGCGTTATATAGCGAAAGGCTGTAAGGTCTTTTTTTTTTATTTAAATTAATTTCATAAATTCTTCTCTTGTTATTTTGAGTTCTTCTTTTATAATTTTATTTAATAATCCCGGGCCTAGTTCTTCTCCAGGATGATTGGGAATAACAGTTATTCTTCCATCTGGATGTTTGAACGTCATGTGGCTTCCTTTTTGTCGATCAAATTCAAAACCGAGGTGTTGTATAATTTTAATAAGTTCTTTAGCAGTAAACCTTGGAAGTTGAGGCATGAGAAGTTATACCTCTATGTTAATTTGTTGCATACCTACAAATTCTTCAGAAATCTCTTTTCCTTCAGCAGATTCTAAATAAACGTGGATTGCTTCCTTTGTTCTTTCCATTAATTGATCAAGATTTTTTGCTTGAGTATGGCATCCTGGAAGTTCTACAACGCTGGATACAAACCATCCATCTTCGTCTTTTTCGATAAGAACATTAAAATTTCTTTTCATTTTCTTTAAAAGAAGAGGGAAGTTTAAATAGTTAACGGACACCGACAGTACCTCCGAATGACTTCTTTTTTAATCTCCTTTTGGGATGGAACCAAGTGCTACAAAGCACTTGGTGGACGTTTGTTTGATTTTTTAGTCTTAAGGTATGTTTATTTTTCCCCAATTTTAAC
>JBAZPJ010000036.1:0-9808 GCA_041648255.1 Candidatus Nanoarchaeia archaeon | reverse complement strand
CTATGCACTAAAATTAAAAACATTCTCAGAGATAGATCTTTATATGTTTTTAATAAGCACACCAAAAGACGCTATACTTCACAGAAGGAAAAACCTGGAAAAAAAGTCAAGAAGTCTGTCTGCTTACAGTATAGAAAAAGAGCTGGAATTTGAGACACGTTACTTTCATGAAGCAGCGCATGCTGTTAAACACACAACTCCTTTTGTTAATTTAATTAAAAATGAGCAAGGGCATCTTGATGATACTGTAAAAAAGATTGCTAAACTATGTGGCATAGCAGGCAGAGTTATATGACAAAAATAATACTGATAAGGCATTGTGAAACTGTGGATAATGTGAAAGGTCTTATGCAAGGTTATCATAATGATTCAGAATTAAGTGAAACTGGTCTTCAGCAAGCCCAAAAGTTATCAAATAGATTACACCAAGAAAAAATTTCCGCAGTCTATTGCAGCGATCTTGGTAGAACTTTTAAAACTGCACAAATCATATCAGCCCCGCATGATTTGAAACCTATTCCAATACGAGATTTAAGAGAATGTGATATTGGTGAATGGAATAATTTGCCTGTTAAAGAAGCTATAAAAAAATGGATTAAATATTATGAAGAAGAAAAACAGAAGGGTGGACCAAGGGAAGAGATTAGACCTCCAAATGGAGAAAACAGTTTTGACCATCAAAAAAGAGTCATGAGTACTTTGAGAAAAATTATTACAGATCATTCACAACAAACAATTGTTATTGTTGGACATGCCGGAACTAATAAGGTGATAATTGGCAGTTTCAATAATGCGGATCCTGATGATTTTTACAAAATTGAACAAAAAAATGGATGCATAAACATCATTGACACTAATGAGAATAAAATACTAATTGTTAATGATGTGGTGCACCTTAAAGATGAAACAAATTAAATTCAAAAGCTTAGACGGACTTGATATTTACGGTCATCTTGCTAGTCCTAAATCTGATACTCCACTACCTGCAATAGTAATGATATCTGGAGGAATACACGGCGGAATTTACCTTAGCGATGGACAATATGACCCCCTGCATGTAGCGATTACTAAGTATCTTAATGATGCGGGTTTCGTAACATTCATTGTAGATAAGAGAGGAAGCAAGGGTTATGGGGCTGAATATCAAGCACATCTAGATTTAAACGGAAAAGAAGTAGATGACATTATTGCAGGAGCAAAATACTTGAAAAGCGTGAATTCTGTTTGCATCGACCAGATAGCTATTCATGGAACCAGCAGGGGAGCTACAACTGCCGCTTTAGCATTAACAAGAACGGGAGATTTTAAAGCAGCAATTCTTGCTTCAGGTTTTTTTGATATATACAAAGAATACAAGTATGAGGAAAAGTATCGTTCCAATATCTGGCCAACAAGACAAGCTATTCAAGGAAAGACTATTGAAGAAATACCTCATTTTGAACGGTCACCAATAAATCATGTTAAAAAAATTAAGACCCCAATACTTGTCGTTCATGGATTAGATGATAAAATTGTTTTACCTGAATTTTCTGAGGAATATTATCAAGCATTGAAAGCAAATGGAAAAGATGTGGAAAGCAGGGTATACACACAATTTGCACATCTTAAGGAATATAATTATCCATCACACTCAATTGGGCAGAAATACTGGAACGATTGTCTTGCTTATCTTAGAAGGAAATTAAACCTATAATTATTAGTTGCTCCTATCTTTTTATTCATCTTTCTAACAAACATACCTTCTTCTTTGCTGAACCACATATAAATAACTTTTTATTGAAGAGTTGTAACGTGAGAATTATTAAACGGAATAGTTTTAAATTAATTAAAGAGAATGTATAAATTTAATTTTTTAAAAAAGAGCATGGAGTAACATGTTTAATTGATTTGTTGGTTAGATTTAACCATCAGTGAATTATTTTCCTAATTTAATTCTCTTATCAATAATCCAAGCGCCGTCTTTATTTTTGATTACAATGATTGTCTTAACAACAAATCTTTCAGAAATTTTGGGGAGACCTTTCTGTAATAGTGATTTAAATTCTTTATCATCAATATCCGGACCAGCAATAGTTAAATGAGAATTGTAAAATTCTTTGACGTACGGACTACCATATTTTAAGAGATATTCTTGTTGTTTCTTGCTAAATTTCCCTTTAAGGAACGATTCTCTCACCCATGGTGTGCGAAAATCTTTAACTAACTCCAAGAGTTCTTGGTGAAGATTTTTAGAGCTTTTTGTATCGATAAAAATAATAGGGGGTGCATCAAAGTAACCAAATTCTAATAATTCCACTTTAAAATGTTCTTTTTTCTGACAATATAATTTTAACTGCTGGATAAATTCTTCGTAGTTTTCTGTTCTAAATCTATGAACTAAAGTAATGTGTGGAGGAAACGTCAGTGCTTTATGAGAAGATAAAGATTCAGACATCTCTTTCATTATCTTACTCAATTTAGTCAAAATTGGTTCTGAAGGAACTATAGCAATAAAGCATTCTTCCATATCGTAGATAAAATTACCAATATTCTTAAATATTTTCTTTCCAGGTAATTGTTTAGCTCCATTAAACAGAGGCTGAATTAACTACTTTTTGATTAAAAAGTTATTAGCTTTTGATAAGAGTTCTTTATCCCCTATATAAGTAATTAATTGCATTGCTTCTTCATAAAGAAGCCAGCGATATTCCTGATGTTCAGTTTCGTTCAATTCGATAGTTGTATCAGTTGATTCAGCTAAAAAAAATACAGCTTTTTTTTGAATATGTTCACCTCGAAAGTCGAATTCGTAGGTATAACTTTCTAAAAAACCAGGCAAGAGGTTAAGGCTTAAACCAGTCTCTTCAAAAATCTCTCTAAGAGCAGTTTTTTCTTCCGATTCATCTTTTTCGATATGTCCTTTAGGAAAAGCCCAATTCTTCCAGGTTTTGCTCTGAATTAAGAGATAACGAATATTACCTTGAGGATTGCAATGGAATATTATCCCGCCTGCAGAAATTTCTTTTCTCATTCTTCCCCACTAGCCCCACAATTAGGATCGTAGGTGATTATATTAAATTTTCGAATAACCTTTGCAGGTATTCCCTACACTATAACCTTTGAGGGTATTGATCTTGTTACAATAGCACCAGCACCAACTAAACTAGAATGACCAACTTCCAGGTTATTTAATAATTTTTCTTTTTATGAAAGGATATATTAGCATAAATATTCTTAATGAAGCAACTACATTTCTTCTAAATATAAGATCAGATAATCGCATAAACTCAAAACGTTGTCCTTCACCAATTTTAATATTTTTTAAGTCTTTATTTATTTTATAATAAAAAATATATTTTTTACTTGAAGGAGATTCTTTTTTAAAAAGCAGCCTCAAATTATGAGGATCCAGATCAATATTCAACTCTTCCTTTACTTCCCTTCGGACAGCTTGTAATGGAGTTTCTCCTATTTCTATTCCTCCACCAAAGAGACTCCATTTATTAGAGTTAGGGATTGCTGAATTGTTGTCTCTTAATTGAAAGAGAAGATTACCTTCCATATTCTCAATGATAATTCCCGAATAATTTTTGTTTATTTTCATATGATCTTGTCTGTTGTTTAAATATTTAATTTATTAAGACTTGAAAGTCCCATTAAACATGTTGATGTAGTAAAAATTCTTTTCTGATCATACAAATCCTCCCTAATTCTTCTCGAATCGTCCCATGGTTTTGTGTTAGGGGGATAGATTGGTACGTTTATTTTTTCAGATAATTCTTTATTAATTTCAGCCCAGTTTGCTTCAAAGAAGACTCCACCTAAATCGAATATTATTGTTTTGGTCATAGTTTAGTAAATCTCCTATTGCTTTCTGCCCATGTAATAAGCAATTCTCCCATTTCAGGATATTTATCTTTTATTAAATTCATTCCAAATTTCTTCTTTTGAAGGAATAGAATCAACACCTTTGCTCTTTACAGATAGACCAGCACAAACGTTTCCAAAAAACACGCTTTTAACGAGAGAATAATTTTGAGAGAGAGCATATAAAAAAGAAGAAAAAAATATATCACCACAACCAGTTGTATCAATGGGTGTATATTTCCTAATTGATGGAATTATTTTCTCAATAACATTTTGTTTGTAGATTAAAGTACCTTCTCCGCCAAGAGTTATTAAAAAAAGACAGTTGGTGGGGGGAAGAGAGGTTAAAGCTTGCTTTGAGTCTGTTGAATTTGTAATCCCTAAAAGTTCTGCTTGAGACAATTTTAAGATAGCCACTGAGTGGAGAAGTTCACTGAAGTATTGCTTTTGCTGGAAAGTAAATTTACCATCGTCATTATTGAAAGGATCAATAGCAATAATCCCGCCAGGGTTACGGTGAGATAGTTCTTGAATAAAAGATAAAGACATATCATCTATAATCGGAGATAAAAGAATGTATTTTGATTTAAAGGCTTCTAAAGGAATTTCGTTAATGTTAAATGGTTCTGCTTTTGCAACAATTTGAATGTTACGAACATTTTGAGAGAAACTGAGTTTAAAAGTGGTAGTATGAGCATTTTCGATGAAGTGGTAGTGAGTGATACGATTTTTATAGTATTCTCTAAAGGTAAAATCTTGAGATCCAATTTTGGGGAAAACCTTAAAATGGGCGCCAAGTTCTGCAAGCATTCTACCGCCGTAAGATACTGGACCGCCTAAATAAGTTCCCGTTGGAGTATGATCAATTGATGCGTGAGAGATAATTGTAATAAACGGGTTTTTATTTTCCATGAATTAAATCCTCCAGATGATTAACCATTTTATCAAAATTTCCAGTTAGAGTAGAGAATCTAAAATTTTGTTTTTGGAGACAGTTAAGAAAATAAGTTGATTCTTGTGCCCTATCCAGTGAAGGAAGGGGAAGACTAGCACGGACAAGACAATATCCTGCAGATCTCATTTCGCGGCTGACTGCTTCATAAAAAAGGATTTTTCCTAATTCTGGTGGCAGGCAAGAGGATTTGTTAGAATCAAAAAGGTCGGGTTCTAAAAAGACAACCGTAGTAAGAGCAGTTGGAGAAGTTTGTGAAATACCTAGCTTAGCTGTATCTAGGTAGCGGGGCAGAGTTTGAGGGTAGTGTGATCGTATAGTGGGATGTTCTATATGGCGTTTTTTATATCCTACAAATTGATTGCCTCCGCTAATCTGAATATGGGATGGATCAGAAAAATTGAGTTTGATTGCGTCATCACCATAGAGAGTAAACCCTCTTTCTAAAGCTAATTCCAAACTGAGGCTTGTTTTTCCAGATTTAGGAGAACCGATCAGTAGAATTGAATTATCGTTCTTAACAAGGGCAGCGGCATGAACGACGTAGATTCTAGATTTTAGAAATTCTCTTTGAAGCAGGTGATAGAGAAGAAAACAAGTTTGACCTTCAGAAATCGAGTCATAAGGAGCGGTAATTCTAATTTGAGCGGGGTCTATCCGGTATTCTGCAACATCTCCAGTCTGTAATGTAACTGAAGCAGGTAAATCGGCAGTAATTGAACTTACCTCCAATTTAGGAACGACATGTCTAAGATAAGGACTTTGGTCGCATAACTCCAAAACAGTATTTGAATCTGTTTCAATAGTGAGGAATTGTTCTCCTGAGATTAGTTGTCGTTTTTCCATTTGAGTTTGAAAAAGTTAAGTAAAGTGGGAAACATTGGACGAGATCTATACTCTTGATGAGTAGAAAGAGGAAAACTATAAGGACTTTTAATTATCTGTGCAAACTTTCCAAGAATTAAGGTAGGAATAGTCGTATTCTTTATTAGATGGTGTTTTAATTCTAAGGCTTCATTTCCTTCAGTGAGAATAATATAATCGTAAGTGTTAAGATTAATTGTGGAAGTCAATTCGCGACCTTTCATCCAAATAATATTTGGTTCTTTAGCAATGTGACGCAACGCGTGTTTTATCGCTTCTTTAAGAGAGATGTAAGATCCAGAAGATTCAGTTTCCCCTAGAATAAGAACTTGGCAAGTAGAAGTGATTGGAAGTTTAGAATATTTTTCTAAAGAACCCTCTTTACGTTTTCCTTTTTTGAGATGAAGCATTGAAAATAAAATTTCGTACTCCTTAGAATAGAGAAGTTTAAGGGGAAGTTGATAAATATCTTTAATGGAGGGAATAAGAAGAAGTTGATCTGGATAAAGAAATGTATCTTTTTGAATACGAGATTTATGTTTAGAGAGAACAGGTTTATCTGAACGGATTGCTAGAAGATCCGGTTTAAGGGGGCATTCCATTGCTTTCTCATAACTCTGTTTCACAATTTTCAAAAGAAAGGGTTCATCTTCATTTAGTTGGTCAAGAGAGGATTTTAAGGGAAGGTAGGAATAAAGAATAAAAAGAACAGAACTTGGATCTTTATTTTTTAGAGCGGAAAGTGCTCTAAGAAAAAAGAGGGACTCATTATCCCCAAGAGTTCCGCCTATCTCAATAAAACAAATGTCTGAGCCTTTGGCTGCTTCTTCAATTTTTTTAAGATAAAGAGGAATGAGATGACTATTCACGGTGATTATTTCTCCTTTAGCGAATTGGTGATTAAGTTGATTAAGAAAAAGTTGATAGTAACATGCGCCGTTAATAATATTATTCTTAGAAGTAAAATCCTTATTTATAAATCGTTCATAAACACCAACATCTGAATCAACAAGCTCGTGTTGTTTCGTGAGAAAAACTTCCTCGCCCTCCCAAATAACTTCTGGTTTAATTTTATTAGAAGTAATAATAGTGGAAAAGTCAAGATTCAAAATACCATCAAATTTAATAGCAGTGACGTTTAATCCGTGAGTAGAAAGAAGATATGCTAAGCTTGCTGTGAAAACGGTTTTTCCTGTTCCTGTGGCTGTACTGCCTCCGACAACAACATATTTTGTCATGTAAGCGTGTTTTTAAATTCCTCCCTAATAATATTAAAGGATTCAAGAATATCTTCACGTAAAATTAAAGAAATGATTTCTTGAGAGTCTACCCATTTATACGCAGACAACTCCTCTTCTTGAAGTGCGACCAGTGTATCTTCAGGAACTTTTAGAATAAAGAAGTGTTGTTCTTGACCCTTAAAGTGTTTTGTTTTCTGGAGCTGCTCAGGCCAATCAAAGCGGTTAATATGCTGAGATTCACTGATTAGTTGATAATGAGTAATCCCTGTTTCCTCTTGAACTTCTCTTTTTAAGGCATTTAAGAAACTTTCATTAGAATTAACACCGCCTTGAACAAATTGCCATTCCTTTCCTTCTTTTTGAACGATAAGGTATTTGCCATTTGGTTTTAGAATAATTGCACAAACGTTCTTGCGATAGGGAATGTTAAGATCATTTGTAAGCAGTCCTTCAAATGCATTATTAATCTGATTGAAGCGTAAGTTTTCCTCATAAAGAGAAGGGAGTAATTCGAGAAATTCGGCGCTATGTTGAATAAAGGTGGAACAATCTGGGGGTGAGTCATTCCATTGTTCTCTAATTTCGCTCGCTTCGAGGGGGAGAGAAGAATATTTGAAACTTGGATAAAGCTCCTGAAACTTCTTCCCAATCTCTTTCTTTCTTCTAGAAAAATCGCCTTTAAGGATGTTTAAACAAAGAGCACATTCCAAAACAAGATCGATATATTTACCTAATTGATAAGAGCGTTTGTCGTTTATTTGGACGTTTAAGTGAAAGGATTGAGTAAATGGTTGAATATTATTGCTTGAACTAAGAAGACTTCGGGATTCATGTCTTGAACCAATGAGTTTAGATCTTAAATCATTTTGAACCGTACTAATTGAGATTGATTTAAGTACACGTCGCATTTCTTCTTTAAAGTTCTGACCGTAAATAGTAATAATATCTTTATAAAAAGAAAAGAGAGCGTAAGAGCAAATAGAACTTTCAAAAATAATGTAATCTGGAAATTCGTCTCTTGAGTGTATTCTAAAAGTCAGCGGAATAGAAGAGAATCTTTTTGAGACATTTAGTTTAATCTGCGCGATTTTATTTAGCAAATCCGAACTTATTTTAATAGAATTAGTGAAAATAAGTACGTCTAAATCAGACCATGTAAGAATGGATTCTTTTCTTGCATGAGACCCGTAGATAGCCACAGAACTAATCTCTGGATGTTTTAATTTTTTAAATTCTTGTTCAAGTTCGTTTTGTAAAAGGTCAAAGGGGCTGTTTTTGTCCATGGCTAGTTCTTCAGTTTGTTTTGAATGAATAGTTCTAAACGTTTAATCGCTTCTTGATCCGTAATTTTTTTATAGGGATGTTTGAAGAAAAAGGCCGAAGCTGAAGAGATCGCTCCAGAAATTTTACGATCTAAAGCGAGTTTTGCACATCGGATT
This sequence comes from Candidatus Nanoarchaeia archaeon, assembly GCA_041648255.1. Lineage (GTDB taxonomy): Archaea > Nanobdellota > Nanobdellia > SCGC-AAA011-G17 > GW2011-AR18 > JAHFKM01. The sequence continues at coordinate 1,466 of JBAZPJ010000036.1, read as the reverse complement.
GCGTCAATAACTACACCTGCAGAATTAGGGGAATCTTCTACTTCCAAATTAATTTGAATACTGAGGGGAATTCCGCCAAACCCATTTCCTTCAACAAGAATGTGTGCGATTTTTTTATCGTTAAGAGAGGCAATATATCCATGATTGTTAGTTTCAGATCCGGGACCTGCATAAACGGGAGGAATAGGGTAGCCGCCTTTTGGGTGATCTTGAATAAGATGTTCAATTGAGCTTTTTTTACTGATAAGTTTAGTTTTTATTCTCTCAGGGCTAGCCATATTTAAAAAATCGGTGTTACCGCCAAAGTTTTCTTGTTTAGTAAAATTAATTTTTATGCCTCTATCTAAGCAAGATTGAATGACCATTCGATGCATCCATGTAGCACCGAGCTGGGACTTAACATCATCTCCCAAAACTGGAAGATTAGCCTTTGCAAACTTTTGAACCCATTTCTCATCTGATCCAATAAAAATAGGCATACAATTAACAAAAGCACATCCAGCATCGATAGCAGCTTGAGCGTAAAATTCGGTTGCTTCTTTAGACCCAACCGGAAGATAATTGACAACTACATCTACATTATAGTCTTTAAACTTTTTTGCTACATTGACTGGTTTTTCTGAAGAAGGGAATACTTCTTTTTTTGGATCAATTTTTCCCATGTGGCTTGCATATCCATCTAGAATTGGTCCCATTAAAACTGGAGCATCAAATTGGAGGACTTCGGCAAATTTTGTGGCGACATTAGGTTCAGCAAAAATCGCCTCTGAAACGGGTTTTCCAACTTTTCTTTTATCAATATCAAATCCAAGAACAATATGAATATCAGATGGTTGGTAAGAACCAATAGTTGGGTGAAGGAGCCCTGGAACAAAATTTGTCTTTTTAAGAGTATGATAATAAAAAATACCTTGTACAAGGCTACTTGCACAATTGCCAATGCCGATAAGTGCTACTCGAATTTGTTTAGTCATGAGTGTTTTTTCTTAAGACGCAGCTGAAATATTTTTGTTGTAACATCTCTTGTAATAGTTCTGACCTGTTTCTTGAGAGAACATAGGGTTTAAATAAATGTCGATTGAAAGAAAAATGAATTCTGTCTTGTTTTTTCTTTCTATTTCGTTGAGGAAAAGGTAAATGGAGGAGAGCAGCCATAAAGAACTTTGAAAATTCAAGAGTTTATAAGAGTGGGGGAGACTTTTCTAGATAAATCTCCAAAAGGAGAGATTTTAAGAAAGATATTTATAGAGTCTGTTCTATTCAAAGTGTATGTTCGATCTCAAGGAAGGAATCAAAGGAAAGATCATAGAGATGTTAGTAGAAAGACATCCCCTTAGCGCTAAAGAGATTTTTGAGCAGTTAAAAAAACATGGTTCCGTTCATCCGTACAATTATGTACATAAATGTATTAACACATTAGTTCAAAGAAAGATAATCGAAAAAGAGGAAATGGTTTATTGTTTAGA
>JBAZPJ010000035.1:0-10112 GCA_041648255.1 Candidatus Nanoarchaeia archaeon | reverse complement strand
TGAGGTTCATCATTTTACCAAACGGTAAAATAAACGGGTGAGGTCTCGTTAAAAAATATTTTCGCTCGCTATTCACCACCCACCCCTAAAGGGAGGAAGGATCTCTAGCGAGCCTATCATTTAGAAACGGGAAAAGCATCCTTCGGGATAACCATTCCCGATGTAAGAGTATTTCCTGTTGAGATTGTAAATGAAAATATTATTATTGAAGTTTTATGAACAGATACAGAAAGATTAAAAAAGAGGGTTCTATGAAAAAAGATATGGTTGTTTCACCGCTTAATCTTTTATCTAAATCAACTAAATACAGTGAATACGAATTTGAGGGAAGGAAGGTATATCTTTTTGTAAGAGCTAACATCCCGAAAGAGGAAGCGGAGGGTTTTGCTAAAATCCTAATTTCGGTCTGTACTTCCTATAAATTTGCTCGTGGATTCGCGAACCTTACCGTAGTTTATTTTCCTCATTATTCAGATGAAGGATTACAAATGTACAAATATGAGAAGGTGAGAAAGGAGTACTATGGACAGTCTATCGTCTTTGTTTTAGAAAACCCGGAATGCAGGCTTAGAGATATAAAAGAAGCGTTAATCACCGAGATAACCTTCCTTTGGGAGGAACAGACGTTCAATATTATAACCTTTCAAAAAGAGTATAGAAAAAAATTGAAAGGAGCTTTAGAAAAAAGAAATACGTTGTTATTTCATAAAAAAGAGCTTGATGCTTTTCAAGCTACGCGTTATCTGCTAGGAGATTGTTTCCAAGATTTCTTTAGTCAAGGATTAGCAGAATATTGTGCGGTCTTAGAAGGAAGCAAATTCGGATGGGATTTTTCGGAAAGATGGTGGTCCGACAATTATCAAACAGAAGCAACAAGCGCAGTAACAGTCGTAGATGAATATTTAACTTTTCTTAAAGGGTTAAATCAATTAGATAAAGCTAAAGGGGAAGATAGTCCAGTAACCGGAATATTCCGTTCGATGATCAGTGGACTTAAGAGAGACTACTATGATAGAGAGATTAAAGAAGCGAGAGAAAGAGGATATCCTCAAACCAAGCTAGAAGAAGTTAGAGGTGTTTCTTATTTTGGCGCGCTGATCCACCGTTCTAAAGAAAGAAGCGCGCAATCAATTTTAATACATGTTGGAGGTAGCAGTTTTTTCAGTGGTTTAAGAGGGCTTCCCCCTCACGCTGGGGCCCATATGATCTATACAATACTCTATTCAAATTCTGATTGGACTATTGAAAAATTGGCAAAAATGAAGCCGCTACGATTTATACAGTTATATGAATCTTCAGTAGACACGCTTTCAAGAAAGTTTGAAACTACAAGAAAAAGAAAGATAAATCCTATTGTTTCAGTTAGTAGCGGAAAAGGGATAATTGATTATTCCTGGATGCTAAAGCAGTTGCAGAGGGAAGAAGTAAGGTCAAGGGGAAATTGATTATTCTTCAAGTTTAATAGAGTTCAAGAACTTCATTCTGATAGATTTCAGAGGCATCAATTCCTAAAGACAGTAATTCAGATTCAAGTGAAGCTGTTTCTTTGGTTAATGTAAGCGCATAGCCGCTTCCTTGATTTGGAATGATAATCCATCCTGTTTGTTGTAAGCGTTGTAAAATGAAGGAAACGCGGTAAAGATGGCTGCGGAGTAAGTCTGCATGTTCTTTGAAGACGTCAGGATCAAGCTGAGTTTTATTGTCGATGTCCATATCCCAGTTGGGTTTTCCGTAGAGCCAGATGCTTATTTCCATAATGATTAATTCCTATTTATTGTTTAAAAAGATTGGGGCGATTTTTCCGTGATTCTTCCGGCAGCTTTATTAAACTTTTTTAAGTTATGAGTATATGTTCGTCATTGGTATTGGAGAAGTATTCTTAAAAGGACTAAATAGAAATACGTTTATTAAAAGATTAATTAAGAATATTCTTGCTGGAACGAAGGGATATGTGTTTTTTGAGCAGAATAGGATTTTTGTTGAAGAAGCTGATGAAAAAATATTAGCAAGAGTTCCCGGAATTAGTTTTTATGCGAAAGCAGTTGAATGTTCGTTTGATCAAATTAATGAGTTCGCATTAAAGGAGATTAAAAATGAAAAAACCTTCAGGGTTTCAGCTCAAAGATTAGTAAAAGTAGGAAAGACGTCTGAAGAACTAAATAAGGAAGTAGGAGCTTACATCTTAGAAAAGAAACCTGAATTAAAGGTAAAGTTGAAAGGCCCAGAGATTGAAGTGTTTATTGACATTCTAAAAGACAGAGCGATTACGTATTCAAAGAAAATCCCAGGCATGGGCGGCCTCCCGGTTGGGTGTTCCGGAGAGATTTTTGTCAGAGTGGAAGATGAAGAGTTATCCACTGTTGTTACGTATTTAATTATGAAAAGGGGAATTATTCCAATTGCAAGTAAATCGTTGCCCTTGCTAAATAAATTCGAGAATGGATTTAAAATTCAGGTGAGAGAAGAAAAAGAAGAGGATGTTGTTGCTACAGATGAGACAATGGATAATTTAATTCTAAAGAAAGAAAATAAATTAGTAATAAAGCCGTTGTTAGGGTATTCTCATAAGGAAGTTAAAGAATTATATAAAAAAATAAAAGAAAATTAAGGGTCTTTAAAGTCGAAGTCGATTCTTACGATCGGATAGGGTTCGCAGGGAACTTCTTTTAGGGTTTGTGGGTCAATGCAGTATTCAGCTTTCTCTAGTTGTTTCAATGCTGCAGTAACTGGGTAACGGGTTCGCACTGTTGCGCATCCATACATTGTCCCTGCTAAGCTAATTGCTGCTACGCCTTTCACTAAGTTTTCGAGTTTATTCATTGATTTCACCTCAAAGAGTAATTTCTTTTTACTCTTCAAAAAGGTTAGGTAGTTTTTTCCGGAAAATTCACGGTTTCTTCGAAAGATTTATGAATTTATTTAGACTTCCAACTCAATGGAAGATGATCGTTATGAGTATACACCTCAATTAGAAGGTTGTGTTTATGCAGGCATACAACTAAAAGAGCAGGAAGTTGGGTACATTCAAGCAGTTGGAATGACAGTTGACAGTTCGATTTTGTTTCCTGGAGTAAAGTATTGGGTGGATTCTTCTGAAACAGGATCTATTTCAAAGCCGGGACACTGTATAACTGACGGGAGAAGATTTCGTACGTTAAGTTCTTTATCAGATAGTGAATTAGTAGCGTTGGTTGAATTAGGATATCCTAAAGAAGAATTGGTAACATTAAGAGAATTAGAGAAATCAACCCGTTCCAAATATTTAATAGACTAAATTACATTGCTTCTAATTTCTTTATGCGTTCCTCAAGCGGCGGATGACTGCTAAAGAATCGGGATGCATTCTTAAATGGATTGCTAATATACAAGTGTGCAGTTGCTTTATTTGCAGTTTTCAGTCCTGGTCCTTTGTACTCTTTTAATTTCTTTAGTGCATTAGCTAATCCTTCTGGATGTCTGCTTAATTGTGCTCCTGAAGCGTCTGCTAAGAATTCTCTTTTTCTTGAGATGGAGAGTTTAATGAGTTGTGCGAAGACGGGTGTTAAGATTGCTAAAATGATTCCTACAACTAAGAAGACTGCTCCAGGTCGATTATCACTATCTCCACTGCTGAAGAAGAATCCTCTAACAAAGAAGTCGCTTAAGAGGACAACGATTCCTGCGAAGATAGTAACGAAGGTCATGAATCGTACATCATAGTTTTTAATGTGACTCATTTCGTGTGCTAAAACTCCTTCTAGTTCTGTTCTATTCATTAAATTGAGTAAACCTGTAGTCGCGGCAATTGAAGCGTGTTGTTCATCTCTTCCAGTAGCGAAAGCGTTTGGATTTGGATCATCAATAACATACACCTTAGGCAGAGGTAATCCTGCAGCGAGTGCTAATCCTTCAACAGTATTAATTAAGTAAGGAAATTCTCGTTTTGTTGCAGGTCGTGCTCCCGAGATTTGTAAAACTAAACTGTCTCCGCTGTAATAACCAATGAGAGTAAAAATCATAGAAATTAAGAATGCGATGAAGACTCCTGCATAGATGTTTCCAAAGAATGCTCCTAAGAGGTATCCAAAAAAGATAATGCCAACAATAAACAAACTAATCAAAATATAGGATTTTCTTTTATTACTCGCAATCTCTTTGTAAAAAGTTGTCATGAGCTAAACAGGGTGATGAAATTTAAAAGGTTTATGGATAGATCCTCTAAAGGAAAAGGTGAAGTAGTTATTAGTAAGTAGTAACAAAAAGAAAGATTTATAAAGTCCAAAATGACCTTAAAAAGATGAGAAATGACGATGATAGTCAGGGCTCGCGGGGGCTTGTTATAGACATTCCAGTAAGAGTAATAGAGAGTTCTCAAAAGCCTAAAGTTGCGGAAAATGAAGTAGAAGCCTATGAAAGGTTACAGCCTACGCCAGTTATTTCAAATGTAGAAGCTCTTTTTGGCTCTAGAGGTATTCCAGTAATGGAGCCTAATATTGCAGAAGAAGTCAAAAAGGATCCAGCAGTAGCGTACTTATTTGCAGAAGTAGAAAGAAATGAAGATAGAAGAGAAGGAAGAGCGTTAGTTACCATTGCTCAAATTCAAGAAGCTGAAGTATTAGAAGAAAAATTAAGACACGCGAATGTGGCGCTAGAAAGTTTTAATGCACAGTTTAGTTCAAGAAAAGTAGAAAATCAAATAACAAATATCCTTTTTTTAGAAGAAGCATTGTATTTAGAACCTGAGCGAATAAGAGGGTTAAATGGAAGATTTCTTGCTAGTCACGCAAGGATGAGTGCCGCGTATGAAGAAAATTTAGGATTTTTAGAAAGAGTGGAAGAGTATCTTGCAAAAAATATGAATGCACCAAAAAATTTAGTGCCACGAGGAGAGATTCCGCAAGAACGTTTTGAAAAAGTAAAAGATCTTGCTTCAAAAGCAGTCGATGTAGCTACAGCAGGTGGAGGTCTTTGGATGGGAATAGGGATAGGATTAAATCCACTAGGAATAGGAATAGCAGGAGGATTAGCTTATGGAGCAGTACAAGCAGTAAAATTAGCACAGAGAATATCTAACAGAGCGCCAAAGTATATTCCAGAACTTCTTGAAGAAGATGGAAAAGGGTATTATAAAGAGAATAGTTTTTTTGAATGGCCCGTGTGTTCTAAAGAATATCAAGCGCAAGCAAGAGGGTATGCGAATTTTAGGGCGGATCTAAGAGTATGTGTAGCAGAAGAAGCAGGAAACTTGATTGATTCATTAGAGGATAAAAGAGTAACAAGAACTTGTAAGCCTGAAAAAATCTATCACGATAATGTAGTAAGTAGAAGTACAGATTTATTGAATGATCTTAAAACAATTTATCAAGCTGCTACAGGATATCAAGAAGCATTACTTGTGCAAGTAAAAGCGAAAGAAGAGTTAGAAAAAAGAACAGAGATTATGAATTACATGAGGAATGTTAAAGGATCTGAGAAATGAAAAAGATTGTATGGCCGTTAGCAATTGCTGCAGGAATAGGCTTGTTTTCTGTAGGGTATGGGAAAAAGATTGAAAAAGAAAGTCAGAGTCCCTGTGTTGCGTATTTTGCAAGAGAATCTACAAATAAAAGTGAAGAGTTTAATATTGAAGATAGAACAAAGATAGAAAGAGAAGCGTGTGAAAGGATTTATCAAAACACAAGTTCAGAAGAGAGAAGAGTTGTTGATGAAGTGTTTTTAAAAAATGTTGGGAGAGGAGAGATTAGAACTTCTATTAGTAAAGATCTTGCACTATTAAGAAAAAATAAGATTGCGTTAACAAGTACTGCTGCAGAAGAAATTATTTTAAAAAGAGGATGGATAAATGGAGGAGAAAATAATTATTATGTAGAAAGAAAAGAGATAGAAGAGCGTTTTCCAAAAGCAAAAGAACTCTTAGAAAAATTAGGAAAACCTTCAAGTGTTTCTGAAATTATAGATCTTGCGAAAGATGAAGTAAGATTAAAAGCAATTGAAGGATATCAAAGGCAAGGATGTAAAATTGATCCAGATGCTTCTTTAGAGTTAGCAAGAGACATTTATGGAAGAGTAGACAATCCAACGATTGAATTTCATGTTAGTAATAATAAAGGTTATCGCAATGTAACAGTCGAAGATAGCCTTACGGAATTAGCAACTTCAACGGTTGAAGGAATAGATTGTTATGAACAAATTATAAAAAGATTCAAAGAGGCCTATAGAGATTTTACTGGTGAAGAAGCGTCAGAATTTGGAAGTGAAGCTCCTGATGCAACTAACGAAGAAATAAATAATTTTTTAAAAGCGAGAACGAGAAAAACGTTTGAAATTTTTAAAAGATATGAAACTGCCGGTTTTGGAAAGTTGCCAAAGAAAAAAACAATGAGTATTATAAATACCTTACAGGAAGAAGATGAAAAAAGAGATGATCTTGTATTAAGGTATGTTGAACTTCATAATAAGTATGGACTTGCAAAAAAAGGCCAAAAACCTAAGTGGAGTTGGGATGAATTTGAAAAGGCAAACCTAAGAGTTAAAGGAGCATTTCCTTATGCTAAAAGCTTAGAAGAAGCAATAGTATTAGAAGAAAGATTATTAGAGTCTGGAAGAAATCTAGAGCCTTCATTGGAAGCACTTCAAAGCACAGCAAGCAGGATAGTAGAACATGGCGCTCCAGATGCTGAAGGTTTAAAATTAATCGCGACAAGCACAAACACGCCAATCACAAGGGAGAAAATTGTTCTAGAAGGAAATTCATTAGTGCAAAGATATCTTGCGTTAGGAAAGAGTGTTGGAATTAAAAAAACAGATCCCTGGCCAGCAGTTCCAAATAAGCCAGACCAAATAGATGCTCTTGAAAGAACATTAGATGCGGGGTTTAGAGAATTAGTGAGGGGTCGTGGAGAGATTGACTGGATGTATCTTGCTAATTTAACTAACAAGGTAAGTCATGGGAATGCTGAAAAGATAGTGGAAGGAGTAAGAGAAGTAGATGCATTTTTTAGATCAAAGGGCTATCAATTGAATATATGGCAATTGGAAAAGCCAATTAATTCTATAAAAAAAGGAAGGCTCACAGCGGATCTGGTTTATGCTGAAAAGATAGTAGCAAGTCAAGAAAAAACATTAAGAAGAATGAGTAAGGGACAAAAAGAAATTTTTATAGGAGATTTAACAGAGGAGGTTTTTGAATTTTATGATAATGGTTTTGAAGAGCGTCTGAGGGTTAATGGTACTTCTATGGAAGAGTATGAACGTGCGATGGGAGTGATTACGAAGTATAGCAAAACTGCTGAAGTAATTACACCAAGTGAAGTAAAGAGAATATTAGTGTTTGAAAAACTTCCAAGAAGAGAAAAAGATCGTTATCTTTCTTATTTTCATTGGGCTTTAGGAGAGAAAACACTTCCTGCAAAAGTAGTAAAAAGAATAATCTCATACGGAGATATTAGAGAGTGTAATGATTCTTTAGGATTATTGCGTTATCAGTATGGATATAGAATTGATAAAGAAGAAGGGGGATTAAATCATATTGTAGGAAATCCAACATTATTAAGAAAGATGACAACATTAGCTTATTTAAGAAATGTGAGAGTAAAAATGGATCGGGATGGATTGTGGGAGTTATATGATCGGGGAGGGATTACTGCTGTAGCTGAAGAGTTTTTAGCGAATCCCCATAAAAGGTTTAAAGAAAGAACAACAATGAACGTTTCGGAATTTTTAGGAAATACGCAAGAACCGGTATATAATCCTCCACAGGGAGATTAAGGTAAAAGGTAGGGAGACTGCATTCTGCGAGATTGATATTCATCTACTTCATCAAGGACAGTTTCAAGATTTTCTCTTCGATTAACTGATGATTGGAAGTAAAACATTTCTTTAACATTGAATGAACCTATGACATAAACAAGAGGAAGTCCTTTTATTCTATTAAGGGCTATTGCTGCTCCTAATTCTGCACTTGAACCAACTCCCCCTTCTTCATCAGTTTCAAGAACGAAGACGTCTGCATCTTCTACACCTTTAACATCTTCATCTGCGTAGTGTCGAGACATTTCTTGATTGCCGATATAGGGTTTAATACTTTTATGAGTAGTCCAGTCCGAGGTGATTGTATGTCCTCGTTCTCTTATCTTTTCATAGCCCTGTTGTATTGTTTCTTTTTTTGAAAATCGTGCGGCATAGTAGAATCTCATAAGAGGTTTAGTTTAAAGGAGATTAATAAAATTAATGATGATTAAAACTAACTATTAGAACTTGATCTTAACGTTTTCTCGTTCTTTTTCTTCAGTTTTAAAGAATTGTTTTTCTCCAAACTTGAACATATTAGCAATAATGTTAGAGGGGAATGTTTCTCTTTTGTTTTCATAGTCTAGGACTGAGTCGTTGTAAAATTGTCTTGAGTAAGCGATTTTGCTTTCTGTGCCGCTTAATTCTTCTTGTAATTGCATGAAGTTTTCGCTTGCTTGTAATTTTGGATAGGATTCTGCTACTGCAAAGATCGTTTTTAGTGCTCCTTCAAGCATTCCTTCTGCTTTTGCTTTGCTTGCAGGTCCGCTTGCTTTAAGAAATTCTGTTCTTGCTGCGGTTACTTCTTTGAGAGTATCTTTTTCATGTTTCATATATCCTTTAACAGTTTCTAAAAGATTAGGAATTAAGTCAAATCTTCGTTTAAGCTGAACATCAATTTGTGACCAAGCATTGTCTATTTGATTTCTTAAAGAAATGAAGCTATTATAAGCATAAATAAAATAGAGAACAAGGAGTACAATGATTCCAATTAATACCCAGAGCCAGATTGCCATAGATTCTAGACAAGTCTTTATCTTTATAAGATTTGTGCTAGTATCTTCTACCCATGGGCTTTATTGAACATCCTGCAGATTATCATGTTGGAGCAAAATTTAAAGCAACAAATATCGTTTTTCCAATAGTTGAGAGAAACGGAAGAAAAAAGTATATCGTGAAGATGCCTCGTCGTTCTACCGGATTAGCTTACAAATATTATGCATTTCAAGATCAATGGTTGTATGGATTAAGAGAAAGTTGTTCTGGAAAGAAGGGCATTGAAAGAGAAGCAGAGGTATTGAAGAAGTTACAAGGAGATCATGCACCAAGGTTAGAAGAATATCAAGAGGGTGTGCTAGTAAGAGAGTATATTTATGGAGAGGGAATTAAGGAAGTGTCTCTAGATAAGAAGAGAAAACTTGTTGAAGGAAGTTTAGAGGCATTAGCAAAGATTCATGAAAAGAAAGTAATTGTTGGTGGAGCGCATATTAAGAATGTATTAATGACAACCGGATATGATTGGAGAGTGTGTTGGGTTGATTTTGATGGAAGGTTTGATGAATCAGATGAAGTTAAAGCAAGAGCAGTTGATCTTATTCAAACAGTGTATTCAGTGTATGCAGAAACTCATGATGCAGATTTAACAGTATTTGCTGCTTCGCGGGTAAAAAAATATCCGTTGATGGAAGTTAAAAAGCAGGTTGCTGAGTTAGTGTCTGAAAGAGAGAATAGTATTGGTTGGTGGTTTGCTACTCGAATTCCCCGCGATGGAAAGTTAGATGCAAAAATTAAAGTGACATTAACTAAATAACTTCAAGATAGAGACATATTCTTTAGTCATTCCGCCAAGTCTAAAAATAACTACTTCTTCTATTCCGCATTGTCGGGCTATTTCCAAATCTCGTTGTAATTGTTCTGCAGAAAGTTGCGCCTCATTTCCCATAACCCCAAATCCAATGCAGCCATAGCCTATTAAGAAATTACTTCCATATTTTTTCTTTCCCATAGTTAGAGTATTACTTAAAAATTGATTGTCAAAGTGATGAAAGGAATGATACAACATCTTAATGACATTAGTTCCATATCGGTTTGGTGAGTAATGCACTCCTAAAAGAGTTAAACAAGATTCTTGTAAGTTTCCTTGGGGATAATATTCTGCAGTGTACGTTCCAGGACGGTTTTTAAGAAATTGTTTAATCAAGGTTTTATTTCTACAAAAATTAGAGAGTTGAGTTAGATAAAGCCAAGGGTTTCTTGTCGTTGGTAATTCTAAATCAAGCATAATCGGAACATTCTTCTCTGTTAACTCATTAAAAATTCTAAGTAATGCTGTTCTTTTTGAAAAG
>JBAZPJ010000034.1:0-10115 GCA_041648255.1 Candidatus Nanoarchaeia archaeon | reverse complement strand
ACCCTCTTCTCAATCATCCAAACCTTAAAACTACAAAACAAAAACATCCTCACAGGACTTCAAGAAATCCTGAAGCCAACTTCAGGATCCTGAACAATTACTAATCTTATTCTGGACTGAAGTCATCTATTTTGTAAGTGTATTCTTCATTTGTTTTGATTTGTCCACGTGATTTCAAGTATTCTCGTGTAAAGACCCAGAAGATTAATCCTAAGCTTTTCTTTCCTTTGTTGTTACAAGGAACTACTAGGTCTACATTTTGAATTTCGTTATTTGTATCGCAGAGTGCAATGACTGGAATTCCAATTTTGGCTGCATCTTCAACGATGTTCTTATCGGGGAATGGATCTGTAACGACAATGAGCTTTACTTCAATGAAGTCTTCTAGTTGAGTGTTAGTGAGGATTCCAGGAGGATATCTTCCTGCGTAGGATTTAATGCCTGTTAATTTGGAGAATAATTCTACTGCTTTCCATCCGTTTTCGCGTCTGCAGATGACGAGGATGTCTTTTGGTTCGTAATACGTTAAGAATTTTGAAGCTAGTCCAATTCGTTCATCAATTTTTTGAACATTAAGAACTGATAATCCATCTGGGCGTACTTTGAAGATGAAGGGTTCCATAGCTTTGGTTCTAAATTTAGTGCCAATGTGGATTCCTACTTTGAGATATTCATCGTTTGGAAGTAATTTTGTTTCTTCTGCCATTGTTCTTAGTAAAACCCATTTAGAGAAGGTTGCTTTTTTATTACCTCAGCAAATCGGTTTTAGTGTGGGATTCTGATGATCTTTATAAATGTTTCTTCGCGGCTTCTTTGAGTGTTTGATAGACATGATGATTCGCGTTGGGATAGTTGCCACGGAGTAGTGCAGAAAGGTGTCCAAAGCTAAAGATTTCATTAAGGGCGCGAGCAACGCCAGGGCTTCTATTTTTTCCTGCAGAACAATGTATTATAACTGATTCAATTGAGGAACGAGTAGAGGAAATTCCTTCTATGATATCTTTTGCCATTTCTGAAGTGAACCATTGTGGACCATTTTCTATTCTCCAAGGTTGTGTATCATTATCATCAAAGGTATATTCTTTAATGTGAAGATAATGGAGTGAAGGAACAAAAGGTCGTGGTTCAAGTTGAGCGTTGGTGGAATGAATGCGAATAGCGTAGGTTGGTTTTGTGGGTTGATGTTGTGATGCACCTATTGCAGATAAAATATGTAGATCTGTTTTTTTAGCACCGGGAGGAGGATAAAAGAAATCTAGTTCTGCTTCAACGGTCGCTAAGAGAATTTGAGTACCTAATTCCATTTTTTTTCTCTCACCAATAAAAGAAGTAAATGGATCCATAAACGCTGCTTCGGTAAAGTCGTGCCCGTTCGGTTTTAATTTTCCACCAGTCATTTCTCCTAAACAATCCACAACAGTAAGATAATCTTCACCTATACCCTCTCCACGAAAGCCGCTTCGTTCACCGACAGGTCCGTGGAGCTTAACTTCTATCCCAAGTTGATTGCGAACTGCATTAGTAAGTTGAGGACGAATGTCTTCATAGTCGGGTAAACGGGAAAGAGACTTGCCCTGTTGAGCAGTAAGATAAGTGAACGGAAGGGAAAGGGTATTTGGAGAGGAGGTTTCTTGTTGAGATCGTCTTGCAAGTAAAATTCCTTCTCCCGGTTTGTAAATAATTGCAGATGCTAAAAAGCGTTGTCCTGACATAAAGAGAAGAGGAGAGAAGGAGGTTAAAAAAGATTTAGATAATTAAAAAGTACAATTAAAAAAAGAGAAAGTTATATATATCCAACTCTACAGAAAAAAGAAATATGGCCGGAACATTAAAACTGGAGTTTATAAAAGTCACAGCAGAATCTAAAGATCATGCACCTGCGCCAAGAGGGTTTTTTTGGGTAGAGTATAATAAAGATGGTGTTGGATCTGCTTATATGAATGCAATTGGAATTTTTACGCTTGTTCTACAAATAAAAGGAGTTTCTTTACTAGTCTCGCGAGATGTTAAGAGTTATCTTGATAATGCTGATCCTAAAACCTGGAAAGTTTTAATGAAGGATAAGAGAATTAAAATAATTTAGAAAGATGGTAAAAAAACAATCAACAGATACGCATAGTTACAAAGGTTGGTTAAATTCAGATAGTTTTCTAAAAAGAGCTTTTGCGTCGTTGGGATATCAAGTTACAGCAACAGCAATAATTTATGGCGTGATTCTGGTTCTCTTCTTAATTATTATGTCTATTAGAGCTGTTTTTAAATAAGTTAGCTAATAAAATAATTATTCTTGAATAACGTAGGTTTTTGCAACCATATCTCCAAGTCGTTGTTTATTTTTACTGAGAAGAACACAAAGAAAACCAACGAGATAGATAAAAGCACCATCTATTATTCTAAAGAAAGTTCGAATAAATGATTGTCCCCCGGTTATAGCTTGACCTTTTTCATTTACAACTTTTATTTTAACGATCATTTTACCGAGGGTTTTCCCGCTTGTTGCTTCAAGGACAAAATAGTAAGCAAAGATAAGGAGGAAAAAGATGAATGCTGGAAGTCCCGTAACTGCGAAGGGTTTTGCATTTCCAAAGAGAAAAATGTAAGGAATAGAAATAAGAATAATAAGTAAAAAATCAATAAGTGTTCCAAGAACTCTTTTACCTAAACTTGCATACACCATTGATCAATCCTTAAACGAGAGTGAATGTAATCGTTTTAGTTACTTTTGCACCACTAACTTTATCATACACAACACCGGAAGCTTGGAAATTACCGGTCGTGCCAGCTGGAGCTTGGAAAGAGGTATAGACATACAGATGATCTCCAGGGACAGTTAGAGGTGGAGTGTCAGCATAAAGATTTTCTTCTCCAAAGATAGGTTCTCCTTCTTCAGAAAGGATTTGGTAACTCATATCGAACGATTGTTTCCCTTCAGCATTTTTTGTGAAAGGTCCTACTTGACGAAAGTAAAAGTAAATTCTTTCTCCTGATGTGAAGGAATTAGTCTTAGCAGGTTCAGGGGGTTGATTATTTTGTAATGGTTGAGAAGAAAGGTAAGCATCCTTGAATGTAAGTCCGCCTTGTTGTGTGGAGGTTTCACATTTTGCTGCAATAACAAACAAGCTGATGAAGAGAAGGGAGAGAATAATAAATGTGGAACGTTTTGACCTCATGCTTTTTATTTTCGGATCACTACTATTTAAATCTTTTTGAAATTTGATGAGGTTGAATAAAATAAATAAAAAAAAGAAAAAATTAAAAGTTCTTTTTGAACCTTTTTACAATGTCATGTGCTTCGTCTTTCATTCCAAATCCTAATCCTATTCCCAAAGCTAATGCTGCTCCAAGCCCTAAGGCTGCTACTAAGATTAAGAATGCGTGCTCTAACACACTTACATTAATGCCGATTTGATCCAAAGCAACTAAGACGACTAAGAAGACAATGACTGCTTTAATGACGCCAGTGATTGCTCTCATGCCTTTCATTTTGGTATGTTCGGTAATTTTAATGTCTATGTAGTGCGCTAATGCAATTCCTGCGAAGAAGATAATGATTGCAAATAACACGTTTGGCAGCCATGCGACAAATGATTCTAGTAATCTTGTTAGTGTATTGATTTGTAAGATGCTTACTGCAACATTCAAAAACACGATAAAGATGAACCATTTGACGAGTTCTCCGACGAGTGATGGCCAGTTAGTGTGTCCTACTGCACGTGTTAAGTGTGCTTCTTTGAGTTGTCTTCCTACTGCTTTCTCTAATAAATATTTGAGTCCGTGTCCGATTAAGTAAGCAACAATGTATCCTAAGATTAAAACGATTATTGCTAAGATTAATGCGGGTAAAATGTAACGTAATCCGTTCCAGAGAACTTTAAAAGGTTCTAGAAGTAAATTTCCTGTTGCGCTCAGTGCTGCAAGAGCCATTATAATGTCACCTCCATGTGATAGAGTAGTTTCAAGAATGGTGATTTATATAGGTTACGATTTGTCTTTCGGAAAATAGAGGTTAGAGAAGGTTATTAAGAAGTTGATTAACATAATCCATTGATCCATCCTCAGTAATGACTACATCAAAGTTTTCCTTATAGAGTTCTAAGTTCTTTTCTATCCCTTCATTTAAGAATCCAACTTTAATAATTGTGTTATGATGCAATCCTGCAGTCATGCCTAAATCTCCTAAAGAATCGCCTAAGAGAAGAACATTACTTCTTGCTTTAATTAGATTCAAATAATTTTTGTCTTGGATTGCTGTTTCTGATTTATTAAAAACGTGAATAACTTTATCTTTGTATCCTGTTGCGTATCCTTGTTCATTAAAGTTGAAAGTGTTAGAAAGAATATGGACGTTCGGTGTTAATTTTCCTTCATTGTGTAACCATCCTTCGATTAAGTTTCCTACGCCTGATGAAAAGATTAAGAGTGGAATATTATTCGTCGATAAGAGATCTAAGAATTCTAAGGTTCCTTCTCGAAAGACTTTTGGATATTTTTTAAAAACATCTTCAATAACTTTTTTATGCATTCCCGATTTTACAAGTAATTGTTCGTGTGCTTCCCACCATTCTTGCATTTTTTGAGTTTTTTCTTCTAGAGGGACAGTTGGATCTATTTCAATGGGATGGTATTTGTCAAAGAGAGCGTATGCTGCAGGCGCATAGTCAGGAGTTAAGTATCCTCCTTCGCGAATTAAAGAAATAGCAGAAGGGATTTTTCTTCCATTAATTTCTGATTTTGTTAACGTTCTGTCAAAGTCTGAGACAACATGGAGTTTTTCTTTGCCTTGTTCTTTTATTTGTTTAATTTTTTCTTGCAGAAGTGGTTCGTTGTTGATATGAATATTGTTCATCTTAGTTTTTGGGTTTTAATTCTTCTTTTATTCTAATCAGGGTTTCAATGATTTTCTTTTCTTCTAAAGGGATTTTAACAATGGGGATTTTAAGAGAAACTGGAACATATTCTTCTCCTTCTTGAAGATTATAAAATAAATTAGTGCTTAGAGAAGTGCGTAATGCTGCTAGTTGTTCTAGAGGAAGAAAGCTTAAGATTGCTGCATTCGTTTTAAAAGAGGAATAAATTTCTGGAGAGACTGCAATAAAGGTGGTTTGTTCGAAGGGTTTGAGTTGTTCATATTCTTGTTCGTTGTTGACTGCTCCTTCGACATACACTAAATTAAATGCATTAAGTAATCGCAAGACTTCTTCTGTTGTTGATTTGGAATTGAAGTTTACTCCGAGTTTTAGTTCAAAGTCATAATAAGTTTGAATGCTTTTTATCCCTTCTTGTAAGTGTTTTAGGATGTCTTCTTCATTTTTGAGATTGATATCTATGTTAGTTAAATGGTTTTTTAATTGGTGGTTTGCTAGTACTGCTTTTTCAAAGCTTGCAGCATTTAAAGAGAAAGCATAAAATTCTATTCCATTATTTTTTCTTCCTAAGGTGTGCATGGGTCTTGGAATTTGTTTAACGTCAGTATTAAAACTAAAGGGGTCGCTAGATAAAGCAGTTAATTGGAGGATCCGAAGTAAAGGTTTATTTTCGAGTGTTTGGCTTATTTTAGAAAAGTCTTGAAACGTAATTAAAGAAATTCCTTTTAGTCGTTGTAAAGATTGTGTTTGTTCTGGAGTTAATTCAATTGGATAGGTAACTGTCTTTTTATCTGTAGTGAGAACAAGTTTTGGTTTAAGAAAAAGAAATCCTCTTTTTGAGGTGATGTCTTGGATGATCATGCTGCTTTTTTGGGCATGGGTCTTTTTATTGCAAGAGGAAGTATTCCTTTTTCAAGTTCCATTTTTGCAATTTCAATCGGATTGTAATTAATCCGTTCAAAGTCTTCTTCCTTCAGATCTAGTAAGAGTGGTGCTCCCATTGCAAGTTGTAATGCTCGTGCTCCGACAAGGCGTGCTTTTTCATATTTGGTTAGTTTCATGTCTGCCATTTAGAGATGCCCCCTGAGTTCTGCTGTTTTTTCTATGGCGATTTCTACCATTTTTTCTATGTCTTGAAAGCTTAGTCCTTTGTCTCCGCCTTTTTGTAAAGCGCAGATGGTTCCGTCTTCTAAGACTGCAATTGTTAGTCGTGCTTCTCCGCTTGCTTCTTCTGTTTTTCCCGGGTCTACGATAAAGCTATCTCCGATTTTCCAGACAGTGCATTCGAGAGGTAGATGTTGTACGGGTAATTTTTTATCGCTTAATTTTCCATATTGGATGTGATCATTTTCTATTATTGGGAATTTTGCGTCTTTGATTGCTGCGAGAGCTCCTAAGGATGCTGCGTCAAATAAATTTCCTTCATCGTTTAAGGGATAGATATCTACGACAACAACCCACATTTTTTCTCCAACTTTGATGCAGAGTTTTTTAAAATCTACTGCTTTTCCTTCTCGTAGTCCGCGATCAACAACTCTTGCGAGTTCGATTGATTCAATTGCTGGTGGTCCGCTTTCAAAGTCCGGATTAGATAAGGGAAGTAATTCTGCGTTAATCATTAAACTTCCTTCATCTGGTTTGTCAGAGTAGGGTTCCATGATTTCCATTTTGACTCCGACGACAACTTCTGTTCCGCCGATCTTAACGCGTGCTGATCCTTCAGAGCTTTTTGGAGAGATTCCGTATTCAACTAGGATTGGTCTGTATTCCATAAATTGTCTTCCATCTTCTCTCATTCCTTTAGAGAGATTGGTGAGTACGTGTTGTTTGATGATGTCCATTTGTTTATTCTCCCTTGTACCTATTTTTGAGTGCTTGTATTTGCACTTTTTTAATTTGTTCGCATCCTTTTTTTGCTAAGTGTAATGCTTTCATGAGTTCTTCTTTGGTTAAGTCTCCATCGTCTTGTAAGAGAGTGACTTCTCCAGTTCGAGTACTCATTGCTACGGGAATGTCTGCCATTCCTCCTTCGTAGTCTTCTTCTTCTTTAGTAACATCTAGAACAATGTTGCCGCCCATTCTTCCTACTGCGACTGCTGAAATTAAATCTTTCATGGGAATACCTGCGTCTGCTAAGGCCATTGCTGCTGCGGTAATTCCTGCGCATCGTGTGCCTGCGTCTGTTTGGACTAATTCTACAAACACGTCGATGACTGTACTTGGAAATGCTTCCATATCAATAACAGGTAATAATGCTTTTTCCATAACGAAAGAAATTTCTCTGCTTCTTCTGCTTGGTCCTGGTCTGACGCGTTCTCCTGCTCCGGAGAATGCTAACATGTTATAGTTGCAGCGTAAGATTCCTTTTTGTGGATCTTGTAAAAATTGGGGATAGAGTTCTCGTGGTCCGTAGACTGCTGCGAGTGCGTGTGTTTTTCCAATTTTAAATAAGGCGCTTCCTGTTGCTCGTGGGATGACTCCGACTTTTGCTTCGATTGGTCGTAGTTCGTCTACTTTTCTTCCGTCATATCGTTCTTTGTAATTCATTGTGCTGCTCCTTCGAGGAATGCTTTGATCCTGTCTGTTAATCCTGAAATGTGGCTTTCTGTTTCTATTTTTTTAACTGCGTGTACTGCGAGTAATTCTTTTTGAGGATCTTCTCCGCTTATCCAAACTAATCCGTTTTGTCCGACAGAAATTTTTGTTCCTGTTGCTTCTTTGATCATGCTAATCATGCTTCCTAGTTTTCCAATAATTCTTGGTACTTTACTAGGTGTGACGTGGATCATTCTTCCCGGTCCGAGTTTTCGTAATCCTGGTCCTTTCATAGATAAGTCAATTAATTTTCCTGAAGCTGAGACGCTTGTAATTTGACAGACGATCCAGTCTTCATAGTCGTAGTATTGTGCGAGGTCTGCTGTTTTTTCAATGAAATCGCTTGATGCGTCTCGTAGTGCTAGGTTTGCTTCAAATGCCCAGTCGATGTCTACTCTCCATCCGCTGAAGCCCATTGAGACGACTTTTCCTAAGACAATATCATTTTTTTTCGGCATGTATTTTCCAGCCAAAGGAATGATTTTTACTAAATGGTTTTGGATTGATACCATTCCTACTTTTGTGCTGATTAATTTGTCTCCATCACGAATGACGTCGCTTCCGGGTAAGTATTCCATTCCTTCTGCGAGTTCTTCTCCTGGTACAACGATTGTTTTGTCTTCTACGAGTAATGTGGTCATGGTTATTTTGCTCCTATGATTTTTAGTTCAAAGTCTCCTTTTGTAAGAGTATTGAGTTGGTATTCTAATTGTTCTTGAATTCCTGCTGGGACTTCAACTGTTGCTGTTAAGCTTCCATCACTATCCCAGTTTTCTTTGATGATTGTTGTTTGTTGTTTTAAGATGCTTAGTGCTTTTCCTGCATGTTTAACGGGAATATGTAAATACAATTGTCGTGTTTCAAATTTCAAAGGCAAGTGTGGTCGTAATAATTTTACGATGTCTTGTAATTGGCTTTCTGCGCTTTTGTGTCCGTCAATTTTTACTTTAGCATCAGACAGTGCTGTTTCAATTCTTCCAGGAGGATGTGGTCTGTTTGTTGTTGGGTCTACAGTGTTTGTATGAAGGAGGGTAACGATTTGTTTTTTGCGTTGATCTATTTCTTTCTTCATCATCTCTTCTGTGACTGGGACGTGTCCTTCTTTCAAGATTAATGCTGCGACTTCATTGACGTCTGAGGTGCCGAATAAGTTTTCCATTTCTTTTTCGCTTGCGCGTTTTCCTTTTCTTGCGTCTTCATAAATTTCTTCAATAACGAGAACGTCAGAGAGAGAAACTGCTTTTCCCTGTTTATAGAGGCTTGCTTGTTCTGGGTGGACGACGATTTCGAATTCTTTTCCAGCTTTTTTCAGTTTTGCGATGATAGTTTTGTCTTGGCTCATGCTGTTTTCTTTAATTTCCTCAAATAATCCTTACTAATTTTTTTGAAAGCTCTATCCTTCACATAAAGGTAAGCACCGTCAATGCGTTCAATGTCAAAATCTTTTCCGAAGACTTTTCTCATGGCGTTGATTCCTAATTTTATTCCTTGTTCAACTGTTAATTCGTCTGTGTATTCTTTTTCTAGGATTTCTTTTAGTTGGACTTCTGCTTCTCCGAGTGCTGTTGCTTTGTATTGGAAATAGATTCCAGTAACATCTGTCACATATAATTGCGGTCCTTCATCATCCACACCGGCAAAGAGAATAGAAACGCCGAATGGTCGTGCTCCGCCGTATTGAGTGAATGCTTGTTTCATGTTTGCGATTTCTTTGACTAGGCTTAACGTATCCATTGGTCCGTCGTAGGTGACGCGGTGTTGCTGGCATAAGACTTGTGCTCGTTCAATAAGGACTCTTCCATCCATTAAGAATCCTGTTGCGCTTGCGCCAATGTGATCGTCAATTTGGAAGACTTTTTCTACGCTTTCTGGAATGATTAAAGGTTCGATGATTCTTTTATCTGCTAAGAGGACGACTCCGTCTTTGCAGGCGATGCCCATGCTGGTTGTTCCTTGTCGAACAGCTTTTTTTGCGTATTCTACTTGTAAGAGACGTCCGTCTGGACTGAACATGGTACTGCTTCGATCGTATCCCATCATTTGGTGACTGATTGTTGGTTGCATTGTGTGTTGTTCCTCCTTTTAGGCGTGGAATTTGCTCCGAGCTTTGTTTAAAGTTCCGCTAATTCCAACACTTGAAAGCATGAGGTGTTTATTGTTTATTTCTTTTATGAAAACAAAAGTGGATTTGATTAAATCTAAGCTGTCTGCTGCGACTCTAACTATTCCTTTATTCTTGTTCCAGTCTGGTAAGAAACTGATTCCTGCATGTGCAAGTCCGAACGTACCGAATAATTCTGCAGCTTTATTACTAATCGCAGTTTGTACTTCAGAATAAGTTAAGGAATCTGGTGAGCGTGCTTCAAAAACGACATATCTGCGTTTTTCTTTAAGGCTGGGGAGTAATGGTGTATTTCTGTGTGGTTTCATACTAAGTTTTTTGTGGAGAATAATTGAAATTAAAGTTCTCCTTTCCTCGGTTCTTTTCTCTGTCAAAAGCAGGGAGAGAATTGGACTATTTAAAGCTGACGGAGGTGTCAGTACCTCCGAATGACTTCTTTTTTAATCTCCTTTTGGGATGGAACCAAGTGCTACAAAGCACTTGGTGGACGTTTGTTTGATTTTTTAGTCTTAAGGTATGTTTATTTTTCCCCA
>JBAZPJ010000033.1:0-10165 GCA_041648255.1 Candidatus Nanoarchaeia archaeon | reverse complement strand
TGCAAAAATGCTTTTAAAGAAATACAAAAGAGTGTGTGCAGTCTCACCGCTTGAAGTTCCGTTTATTCAAAAGTTCGGTGTTCCAAAAGAAAAGATTGTGCTTGTTCCAAATGGGATTCCTGCTGATTTTTTTAGTGAAGAAGAGAAAAGGTATTTTAGGGTGAAGTGGAATTTAAAAGAGAATGATATGATTGTTCTTTCTTTATCAAGATTGCATAAGAGTAAGGGCTTTGATGTAATTGTAAGAGTTGCAGGTAAATTTCCCCAGGTAAAATTTGTTATTGCGGGGAAGGATGAAGGGTTTAAAGCAGAATTACAACAACTGATTGAAAATTTGCAAGTAAAGAATGTGTTCCTTGTTGGAGAGATTCCAGAAGCAGATAAAAAGAAAGCGTTTGCTGCTGCAGATATTTTTGTGCATCCAAGTCATTTTGAAGCATTCGGAATTGTTGTATTGGAAGCAATGGCGCAGGGAAAGCCTGTGATTACTTCTGATGTTGGAGGACTTCCCTGGGTGGTAAAAGATGCGGGCTTATTATTTCAGGATAATAATGTGAATGAATTAGAAGATCGATTAAAACGGTTATTATACAGTGGCAGTTTAAGAAAAGAGTTAAGTAAGAATGCTGTTAAGAGGGCGAAAGGATTGACATGGGAAAAAATTACTGATCATTTAGAAAAAATGTATAAGGAGTTAGTATGATTTCAATTATTATCACAACGTTTAGAGAAGTAAAGACGATCAGAAAGGTTGTTGAGAGAATTCTTAATCAAAGAATAAAAGGAAGCGAAGTGATTGTTGTTTCTCCAGATCTAGAAACGCGTGATGCGATTAAGGATTTAATTAAAAAGAAAAAAGTGATTCATGTGCAGGATGAAGGAAAAGGAAAGCCTGCTGCATTAAATATTGCATTAAAGAAAGCAAAGGGAGAGATCATTATTTTAACAGATGGAGATGTATTGGTTGGAGAAAAGAGCCTAGAGCAATTGCTTATTCCCTTCAAAGATCCCAAAGTAGGATTGGTGACAGGCAGACCTGTTTCAGTTGAAGAAAAGGATAATATGTTTGGGTTCTGGTCGTATGTATTAACCGATATTGCTCATCGTATGAGATTAAAATCAAAGTTCGTCGTCGCTTCTGGTTATTTATTTACAGTGAGAAAGAAATTGCTTGATCCTATTCCAGAAGACGCCTTGGCAGAGGATGCAGTCATTTCGCATTGGATGGTAGACAAAGGATTTAAGACAATCTATGTTCCAGAGGCAGTTGTCTTCGTAAAATTCCCTAAAAACTTTAAAGATTGGATTAAACAGAAGAAAAGAAGTACTGGCGGGTACTTGCAATTAAAGCAGTTTGCAAAGACAAAGAAGAGAATGCGTTCGTTTGGAAAAGAAGCAGGTGGGATTAATTTATTGTGGAAATATCCAACAAGTTTTAAGCGAGTAGGGTGGTTATTGTTATTAATTCTTGCAAGAATTTATTTATGGTTCGTTATTTTTATTGATGTGAAGTTAAAAAGAAAGTCTTTTAAACAGATTTGGGTTCGTGTGGAAAGTACAAAATGAATCCTTATTTTAAGAAAGAGACATGGAAGGCATGGTTTGCGGATAATTATAATAAAATATTTATTGCTATTTTTATTCTCGCAATTGCAGTGAGGTTATATTATCATAATGTAAATAGTGCAGTATGGTGGGATGAAGCAGATTATTTAAGTTCTGCATTGCATTGGTTTTTTGATGTTCCGTACAAGTACAATCCTCAGAGGGGAGTCTTATTTCCATTATTAATCGGAATTTTATTTAAATTAGGATTGTCAGAATCAGTCACTAAGTTCTTTGTAGTACTCTTACCTTCAGCAGGGATTGTTGTGTTAACCTACTTAATAGGAAAGCAAATGTATGATAAAAAGGTTGGCGTTGTTGCAGCGGGGTTAATGTCTACATTCTGGGTATCCTTATTTTGGACGCCGAGGTTTAGTAATGATTTCTTAGCGTTCTTCTTCCAATTAGCAGCAATTTATTGTTTTTGGAGAGGAGTAATGTATCAACAAGGTAAAGGGTGGACATGGTTGTTTGGATTGTTCTTAGGGTTAGGTTTTATTACAAGAGCACAGTCTATCCTCATTGCGGGAGCTTTACTTATGTTCTTGCTCATTGTTCAAAAGTTATCTTTCTTAAAAAATAAAGATTTGTGGATTTCCGTGTTATTCTTCTTTATTCCAGTCTTGCCTTATTTCATGTGGTTATCTAAGAACTTTGGAAGTTTTTTTGCTTTCTCAGCAGGATATTCTTCTCAAGTTATTTCTGATGCTCCCTTTGGGTGGTATGTCTTAAATTTTCCGTATCTCTTTTTAGGAATGTTCCTATTTGTTTTTTTTATTATAGGATTATTGAGTTTAGCCGATTTGATATTAGGGTTTGATTTAGTCTTAAAGAAAGAACAAAAGAATGCAGTGTCAGCAGACCTCTTTTGGTTACTTACCTCCTTCATTATTCTTATTTTTTTTATATTCTGGATTCGTGGTACTGAAGACAGATGGGTAATCCTTCTTTCTGTTCCGTTATTTTTCTTTGCTAGCAAAGGAATGATTTTTATTTCAGATTTAGTAAAGAAGAAGAATATAAAGGCAGCAAGCATTGTTCTTCTTTTATTAGTGGCTGGGGGAATGTATATAGAGTGGAGTACAGCCCATCCATTAATTATGACAAAGAAAGATACGTACGTGCAAGTTAAGGATGCAGCTTTATGGATGAAAATTAATTCTAATAGCACAGATCTAATTTATTCTCCTTCAGGCCCGCAAACGATTTATTATTCCGAAAGAGAAGTGGTCGGATTTCCAGCGAAAGAGGAAGAATTCTTTAGGGATATTGCGTTAAGAAAGCCGAAATACATGACCTTATCTGTTTTTGAGAGATATGCTGATTGGGTAAATGGCTTTCCAGAAAAATACCCTGATGTGGTTATGCCAGTGAATGGGTGGTTTGCTGATGCGGAGCACAAACAGCCATTAATGGTTGTATTCGAATTTAAGAAGTATGAAAAGTAAAGTTTAACGAAGGTTTAAATAAATTTCTATTCCCAGTTAGTGTATGAAAAGATTTGGAGCGTTGAGTATGATGTTAGTAGGGTTAGCGTGTGACGCAAATCCACTAAGATTGATTCAAGAAAATATTCGTAGCTTAGAAGAAGAAGCAGTTGAGATTATTGAGTGTTCTTCTAATATTCGACCAATAGTTGGTTTAGAATTTGCTTCAGATGTCAATGCGTATGTTGTTTCTTGTAGAACTGATGAAAGAGAAAGACAGGCAATGATTATTAAAGAAGATGCTGGCGTCAGGTATGGATGTAATACCCACGAGTCTATTCATGGAGTGACGATAAGATCAAGAGAAATTAGATTTACGGGGAATAGTTCGTTCGCACATTTATATTCTGAATATCATGAAAATCAGCAGAAATATTTGAAAGGGAACGCTGTTTATCCTTTAATCACTTGTAGTAAAGAAGGAGTTGAATATATCTGCTCAATGCACGATGTTTATCGGAGTGGAGAAGTAGAACGAAAAGTAGTGGTTGATGGAGAGGAAGAGTTATACGTTGGTTTTCAGATAGGGAGAATGGGTGAACGGTTACTTGAGAAAACAAAAGAGAAGTTGAAGAGTGGCAAGTAAGTTTTTTTTTAATGAATAATTTTCCCTATTTCTTTAACAAATAAGTTCATTTGTTCTTCTTCTTTAAATTTCTTAACAGTGGATGCTACTTTTCTTCGTGAAAAATTATTTTGTAAAACTAAATCAATCTTATGCGCAAAGTCATTAAAATTGTAAGGTTGGGCTAAATATCCGTTTATTTCAGATAAGACTGTTTCGCTTGGTCCTGCGTTGTCATTCCAGGCTACAACAGGTGTTCCGCAGGCCATTGCTTCAATAGGGACTAATCCGAAATCTTCTTCTGGTGCGGGAAAGGTAAAAGCTTGTGCATTGCTGTAAAGTACTACTAAGTCTTCATCTGATACAAATCCTAAAAATTTGATTCTATCTCGGCAGTGTAATTGTGTAGCGAGTGAGAGTAATTCTTGTTTGTAGTCTTCTTTTATTTTTCCTACAATAACAAGGGGAATTGTTTTGTCTTGAATGACACTAAATGCGCGAATGAGCCAGTCATATTTCTTATCTGGAATTAATCTTCCTGCGCAGATGAGATAGTTATTCAAATTAAATTTCTTTAAGATATAATTGGTTTCTTTCGGTTCTTTTAAAACGAATTTAGGTGAAAGGGTAGGATATACGATCATAGGTTTAATACCATAGATGTTCTGTATTCTTCGTTGTGTATAGGCGCTATTAACAAAAGTTAAGTCAGCAGCTCGCACTACTTTTTTATCATTCTTTCTTAGCCAAGGTCCAAGTAAAACGCCAGTTAGCATTGCTATTTTTCTTCCTAAGTCATCGCTCCATTCTTTTTTCTTTCCTTTCCAATAAAGGAAGTTCGGAGGATGGTGTAAATAAACAACATAAGGAATGCCAAAGTGTTGCTTCATATAGTAAGCAAGCCGTGTGCAAATGAAACTATGGCTAATAAATAAATCTACGTCTCGATATTTTTTAATACTGGCGAGGTTAAGAAAGGTAAACATGATTTTAAGTGTTCCATTTCTAAAGATATTGCTATGTTCTGCGACTGTTACAGGTGCAGGAAAGAATGTTCGTAGTTTAGGATCAACAGTTGCAAAAGAAGCAGTAACGTGATGCTTTTTAGAAAGCCATTTAGATTGAGTTGCCATAACACGTTCTAGTCCTGCTTCTACTAAGAGAAAGTCGTAAAGCAGAACAATTTTCATTTGTCTACCTCTAGTTCTGCAACAACTTCAGATGTAGGAAAGATCCAGCAGAAGAAGCGTTCATAGAGAGTGGGGTTAAAGTTAATGAAGGGATTAAAGATCTTATTTAGAAAAGTGTAATGCATTCGAGTAAAGTTTAATTTTCTCTTTACAATTCTAAACCTAGGCGTTTCATAGTAAGTTTTTTTAGTAAAGAAGTCAAAAGTAAAGTAGGAGAAGAATCGTTTGTGGGTTGGATCCCAATAGCTCACGCCGCTAGAAAAGTGTGGTCCTCGAATAATAACTCTCCCTTTAGGTTTAGTTATTCTATGTAATTCGTTCATTGTAAAGATTAAGTCATCCACATGTTCTAAGACGTGACTGCAAAAGACTTCATCAAATTCATTTGTTTTGAAAGGTAATTTTTTGTTTAAGTTTGCAACAACATCAATGCCCGGTAATTGAATCCAGTCTTGATTAACCCATGTTTCTCTGCTTGTAGACTTCTTGATGTCATCTCCTGCGCCGAGGTTGAGTTTTTTCATTGTCGTTGTGCACGTAAGAGCCATGATTCTTTCGTGTCTTTCTTTTCAAAGGTAAAGAGTTGTTTTGTTGCTCCGTAAAGGGTAAAGGTAATCCATAAGTGGGTTGCGATAATGTTTCTTAATCGTAGACTTTTGAGAGAAGAGAAAGAGGCGTAGAGTAAGAGAGGTAAATAAAAGTTAAAGAAAGTAACATGTAAGTCATATTTAGCAAAAACTTGTTCTCTCGCGCGTGCTGTTCTTGTTTTTTGTTTGGTTAAGTCTTTAAACGTTTGGTAGGTATAACCTGCAATCATTCTTGGTTGTTTAGGATAGTCCAAAATACGAAGATCATATCCTCGTTGGAGGATATCTAGTGATCGTTCAAAGTCATCTGCGAGTGTTTCATTAAAAGCGTAGAGTTCTCTTCTAAAGACGTTGCAAAGAAAGGGAAGATTCTTACTGGCCGGATCAACATAGCGTATTCCGTCTTTGGTAATACTAAATTTCTTTTTCATGAAAGTAAGCCAGTGGTAGGTTCCGTAAGCTGAGGCAAGATAGGCCCAGTCTTTTGTTTCTTGTAAAAGACGTGTATTCCATTCAATGGGATAGCTTTCTACAACTCCCCCCAGCTGAGGATCATTAAACCAAGAAAGAAATTCGTCCATCGATTCTTTGCTTCTCACTCGAAAAATCCAGTCTGCGTCGTGGAGGATGATAATGTCTCCTTTTGCGTGAGGGAAGATTTTGTTAATGACTGCGGGTTTTCCTTTGCGTTCATTAAGTTCGTAGTAGTGAAAAATTTTGGGTTGTTTTTTTTTATAAGATTGCACGATCTCAAGTGTTCTGTCGCTGCATCCGTCTAATCCTAAAATAACTTCGTAAGAGTCGCAGGGTAAGTGAGAAAGATTTTCTAAGGCGTTTATAATAATTTTTTCTTCATTATGTGCTGCCATTAAAAATGAAATCTTAACCATAAGAAACGGATTGAAAAAGGATTTATAAACGTTTAGGGGATGGAGAGGGAGGATTATTAAAAGAAGGTTTAAATAATCTTACGTTTTGCAGTTTTTGTGGAAACAAAGACAATTCTGGTGACAGGCGGTGCAGGATTTATTGGAAGTCATTTATGTGAATATCTTTTAGGAAGAGGGCATAATGTTATTTGTCTGGATAATTTCTTTACAGGTCAAAAAAGGAATATCGCTCATTTGAAAGCCCATCCTGATTTTGAAGTGATGAGACAAGATACAACGGATAAGTTTCACGTACATTGTGATCAGATTTATAATTTAGCTTGTCCTGCTTCTCCAGTTCATTATCAGTTTAATCCAGTAAGAACAATTTTAACAAGCACGGTTGGTATGGCGAATGTGTTAGAAATTGCAAGGCACACTGGTGCTCGTGTATTGCAGGCTTCTACTTCTGAAGTATATGGTGATCCGCAGGTGCATCCTCAGCATGAGGAGTATTGGGGAAACGTAAACCCTATTGGGATTCGTAGCTGCTACGACGAGGGCAAGAGAGTTGCTGAAACGTTATGCATGGATTATCATCGGCAGGAAAAGGTGGATATCAGAATTGCAAGAATTTTTAATACGTATGGGACAAGGATGGCTGTTGGTGATGGAAGAGTTATTTCTAATTTTATTGTGCAGGCATTGAAGGGTCATGATATTACCGTATACGGCGATGGTTCTCAAACAAGATCATTTTGTTATGTTTCTGATTTGATTGCGGGATTATACAAGTTGATGAATAAGGAGAATTTTATTGGACCGGTGAATCTTGGGAATCCGAATGAGTTTACGATTTTGGAGCTTGCTCAGAAGGTGATTGATATAACTAGTTCAGGATCAAAGATTATTATGAAACCGCTGCCTTCTGATGATCCGCTACAGAGAAAGCCGAATATTACTGTGGCAAAAGAAAAGTTGAATTGGGAGCCGCGCATTATGCTTGATGAAGGGTTAGGGTATACGATTGATTATTTTAGGGGAGTGTTAAGAGAGATTTCATTAGATGCGCCCAGAAAGATTTATGAATCCAGATAAATATATCTTTAAATAAAAGTTTTTGTGAGAAAAAGCAGATAATTCTGGATATTTAATTGAGTACATGAACCAAAAAACACCAGTACATTGTTTTGTGTTCAATGAGGAATGGTTTGATATTGGCTCTCATGAAATTCTTGAAGATACAAGAAAATACTACGTTGTTAAATAATGATGTTGATAAGAACGTTAATAAACTTTTTTGATTGAGGTAAAGGATGGAGAAAATATCAATTATTATTCCAGTCTATAATCAGGCAAGGTTACTAGAGAAATGTGTAAGTTCTTTTTGTAAGCAGGGTGATAAGAATGTTGAGGTGATTGTAGTTGATGATGGGTCTATTGATGCGATTAAAGAGGTAATAAAGAAATTTAAGAAAGAAAAGAGAGTAAGATGGTTTAAGCAAAAGAATTTGGGTCCTTCTGCTGCGAGGAATCTTGCGTATAGAAAGATGAAAGGAAAAGCACTTCTTTTTATTGATGCAGATCAGGAAGTACCGCTTAATTTTATTACAGAAGTAAGAAGAGCATTTTTGTACGCAGATGCAATTTATATTCCCGAAAAGAGTGCGAGTGATAACTTTTGGACGAAGTGTATTGAGTACGAGAGGAAGATTTTGTACGATCATACAGGCAGAGGTGTTCCGCGCGGATATAAGAAAGCATTAATAGGAAAGATTGGTTTTTTTGATGAGAAGTTAAAGTTTGGAGAAGATTGGGAGTTATTTCAAAGAGCAAAAAAGGTTCATGCACGGTTCATCCAGCTGAATGCGGTGATGATTCATCATGAGGTTGAAAGTCCGTTGCATACTATAAATAAATATGTAAAGTATGGAAGGAAATCATATCTTTTATTAAAAAAAGAAAAAACTGCAGTTACATTTTATAGTGCGATTGATAGGAAGGTAGTAAAAAATGCAGTAAAGTATTTTTTTAAGAATCCGCTTCTTTTTTGTGGAAGCGCAGTATATAGGGCAGTAAAAACAGTGTGTGCTGCGGTGGGTTATATTAAAGAGAAAATAAAAGCTATTTAGATCCATGAGGAAGTAATACCCATTTCCTTCTTCCAATTGTTTTATTGTAAATCTTAACAATGAAAATAAACGGAGAGTATACTAATCGTAATCTAATTACTGCCAAGAACATTTCTACGATTGCTTTTTTAATATTAAGTGTTGATCCTGCTGCGTCTTTCCAAACAGTGGGAGATTCTTTGTAAGTAAATCC
This sequence comes from Candidatus Nanoarchaeia archaeon, assembly GCA_041648255.1. Taxonomy (GTDB): domain Archaea; phylum Nanobdellota; class Nanobdellia; order SCGC-AAA011-G17; family GW2011-AR18; genus JAHFKM01. Next base: position 1,537 of record JBAZPJ010000033.1, on the reverse strand, counting down.
TTTTCGTTTAAGTTGGTAAAGCAAGTCAATATCAAATGCCCATCGAGTAGTTCCAATGGAAGGTAATATTGTTTTTAGTGCATGTTTTTTAAAGAGTTTTGAGCCGCATTGAGAGTCCTTTACATTTAATCCGAATAAAATTCTGATAAGAATATTAAATCCTCTTGATGCAATTCTTCTTGAAAGAGGCTGTTTGGGTTCTACGTGTGCTCCTTTAATATATCGTGAAGCGATAATACAGTCAGAAGGTTCAATGTTTAAGACGAGTTTGTGGTATTCTTCTGCAGAGGTAGATAAGTCTGCGTCGACAAAGCCAATGTAGTCTCCGTGGCTAGCATTAAATCCTCGAATGACTGCTGCTCCTTTTCCAATTGCTTCTTTAAACTCTAAGATCTTTAATTGTATATGTTTAGAAAATGATTGAACAACGCCAAAGGTATTATCTCTGCATCCGTTTAGAACAACAATTAATTCATAGTCTTTTTTGTAGTGTTTTGTAAAATAAGTTAGATAAGAGTCAAGTGTTTTTCCTATTCGTTTCTCTTCATTATAGGCAGGGATGACAATACTAAGTTTCATTAAAAGTAATTTAAGTGAAAGAGATTATAAAGCTTATTAACGCATTTTTGTATAGGCAAATAAGAGAACAAATAAACTTGCCATTAAACCAGCTAAGATTTTTACGATTTGTGCTAAGCTATTGTGATAAAGGAAAATTAAAGTTAATTCTAAAATTAAAAAGAAAGCAAGTAAATAAATAAATTTTGTTCTATTAATAGAAAGGTTATAGAGCGATAATAAATACGTTAAAGAAAAGAATGCCATTGCAATACCAATCCATCCCACTAAAGGAGTAATTGAAAGAAAGTCTTTTCCGAATAAGAGACTAACAATCAGTTTAGAAAAAACAAAGTAACCAATAATTGCTATGACTGCGCCTAATCCCATAAAGGATAAGGATTTGTTTAGCAAGTGTTCATTATCTTTATTAAGTGCGTGCATTTCTGCGACTTTAGGAAACATGACGTTGCCGATGGCGAAGGTAGCGAAGAAGATCATTTTTCCAATTAAGGAGAGTGCCGCGTAGTATCCTGCTTCTGCTTCTGGAAAGTAATGTTTGACTAATAAAACGTCTAACGTGTAATAAGAGGTTAAAATTAAAAGTGCGATAAATACGGGAAATGCGTAGGAATAAACGTCTTTTGAGACAACAATTTCTTTGGTTCTAATAAGATAAGATTTGAGGGGTTTGTAAGTAAACAAGAATGCGAAGAGAATGGAGAGGACAACTCCAATGATTGCGCCATAGACCTTAAAACCAAGTAAAATTAATCCTATTCCAACCGTACATTTGACTAATCCTTCTAAGGTTAAATTAATTCCTAAGCTTTTGAATGATTGAAGTCCTTGTAAGATGCCTCGTGGAACTGGCATTAGAAGGGAAAAAAGAAGGATGGGTGAAAAGAGAAGGAGTGTGTTTGGGGGAATGTGTAAGAAGTCTGCAATAAAGGTGTGAAGTAATAAAAAGATAATCATA
>JBAZPJ010000032.1:0-10530 GCA_041648255.1 Candidatus Nanoarchaeia archaeon | reverse complement strand
AAAACCTGTGGTCGTTTTTTTAATTCTTCTGTAATGAAAGCTAATACTTCGGGTTTAGTAGTTCTTAGTTGGAAGATTGCTTCAAAGTATCCTGAATGTTTGTCGTTTTTCATAGTGCGAAGATCAGTAGATAAGGTATTCCGTCAATGGTCTTTATTTCATCTTGGGTTGCAAGTCCTAAGTCGATTGCTAGTTGGATTGTTTCTTTTCCTGCTAAGTTGAGATTACTTCCTTCTTCAAGAGCGTGGGTTGCTTCTTCTTTAGTTACTTCTTGTCCCTTATAAAAGCTTTCAGAAATATCTAGCTTTAATCCATTTTCTCTAAATACTTGACCAATTAAGTCGCTATCGCATATTCCGATAATAATGTGTTCTCCGTTAGAATGTTTTTTGAGGTACATTTAGGTAGAGGGGATTTGTTTTTGGCTTCCGCATGCAGCGCATTTTAAGTAAGTTTTATCGTCTTTTTTCATAATTTGAGTGTCTGGTTTTCCGCAGGTTGAACAGAGGACGTAGATGCTTGCGTATTGTTTTACTTTTTGGTTAATAAGAGAAGAATTTACTTTTCTTCCAAGAATAAGTCTTGGTCCATCCATGTTCCCAGGTGTTGCTAATTCTTTTAATAAATATTTTAGGAAGTGTTGTAAGTCACGTCTAAATAGATCTACAATTTCTTTAAAGTTGGTGATGACAGTTTTGTTTCCTTGGATGAATCCTTTGACTGCTAGGATTTCAAATCGTTGTGTTTGTACTGCATTTTCTGGGAGTTGTTTTAGTCCTTCTTCGAGCATGTCGTTGTAACTTTTCATGTGTTTGTTTTAATCCAAATTTATTTAAAGGTTGTGTAAAAGGAAAGAGGTATGAACCTTAAACAAGTTGTGCATGCAGCAGTAATAAGTGTGGGCATAACCTTGAGTGGTGTAAAAGCGGCTCGGGCAGAGGAGAATGCTGCAGAAGCGAAGATTGTTCAGCAGATGAGGGATGGAAGGGTGAGTAAAGTCCTAGAGAAAGAGTTGGATTTGATTGATTTAAGAGAGACAAGAGCGAGAGCAATTATATTTCGATTGGAAGGATTAAAAGATAGGTTGGAAGGGTTTGAGAAGGAATTTAAAACAAAGTGGAGTAATGGAGAGTATCCACTGAATTTGGATAAGGTAGTATTAGCAGAAAGAATTAGGTTTTTAGAAAAAGATTTGAAGTATCTCGAGAGTGAAGAAGAGGGAATAAGTGAAGTAATAGAGAAAAAAGGATATAGAGAACTATTAGGAAAAGTATTCACGTTTTACAGTGCGTTTAAATTACATACGCAGAAGCGGACAGATAATAAAAGAGTAATTCCTCAAAATAGCAAAAGGATAAAGCGGGAAGTCAGTTAATTATTCTTGTTTGCAGCAAAGAATTTGTGGAGGATTAATAACTGATCTATCTTCTTTTTGAGGTTCTCTGTCCGTAGAGAGGTTGTTATTATTGCAATAATCGATTTGTACTAATTCGTTAAGGTATTGTGTATTTAGGATATTGTTGTTTTAGATAAAATTGTGAGCTTCTATCGCTTACGGAGAGGAATAATGTACTTGTTTGAAAGCGTAATGGGTTTTATAAAATTTAAAGACGTTTACATTAGTTGTAAAGTCTGTTTAGAAGGTTATCTGCAGGACTTCTCACTTCTGTAAATTGTTCCCTGTGCGTTAACGCAGACATAAGCGTTTCCTAATCCAGATAATCCTTGATAGGTGACGCCTTCTTCTACTTCGAAAACAAGACCGTTATTGCTTGCGATTCTAAGAGCTTGTCCTGTTTGTCCATTAATCTGAGAGGTAATAATTTTATTTGCAGAGAGTGGTTGATTGGATAGTTGAGCTGCGGAACTAGGAGCTTTGATAATAGGAGTTGTTTTAGCTTGATAATAGACTGATGCTCCAGTATAGCTTGCGATAAAGCTGAAAACAAAGAAGACTAGTGAGACTGCTGCGAACATGTATAATATTTGTTTTGGAGAAAAGTTGTGTTTGACCATGGGCACCTCTATTTTATGTTTAGTTCGAGAGAGGTTTATATATCTTTCTACAATGTGGTTCTAAATTTACCCGGATGGATCTCAAATATTTCTCCTTCTTTGATTAAATTGTCAAGTAGTTCTTTTGCGTCTTCGCTAGAAATGTGTGCTTGTTGTAAAACTAAGTGCTGGTCTGCCCCATTATTAGTATCTAGTTTTTCAATTAAGTCTAATAGTAATTGTCTTTGGTTAACTGGTTCATTAACGACTTTTTCTTCGATAATTAAGTTGTTTGTTTCTTCTTTTCGTTCTGTTTGAATTGATTCCCTTATAATGTCGCGTGCGTAACTTTTTGCCTCTCCTAATAATTTTTTTAGTTCTAAGTTTCTTAGTTTTGCCCAGAGGGGATTGTCGAGTTTAGTAATAATCTCTGGTGTTAAATAAATTCGATTATTATAATCACGAACTTTTGCTATTACAAGTAAGAGATCTCCTACTTCAAATCCTGCTAAGAATGCGCTTTCTTCTTTCCATGCGCGGATAGGTATTTTTTCTGTGCCGTCATCAATTAACAATGTTGTGGAGGTTTGTTCTGCTTTAACGAATTTGTCAACGACATGTCCAATTAAATTAACTCTTGAAATTTTCTTATCATCAGATTGGATATAGTTTGGTTCCCATTCTCCTGCCGAATGAGTGTACGTTCCGCTAAGAAGATTAGAGATCCAAATCTTGTAAGCTGTTTGTCGTTGTGTTTCCATTTAGATTTTTTGGATGAATCCTTTTTTTGGTTCAAACAAGTCTCCTGATCGTTTTAATTGTTCTAATGTTTCATAAACTTTACCTTCTTCTATGCCCTTTAGTGCTGCTTCTGCAACAATTTGGTCAATAGGAATGGTTCTGATTCCTTTTGCTTCTAAAGCAGTAATAATTTCTTTAATGTTCATAATTTTATTTCTAGTGGATGCGGTGATGCCGCCGGATACTCGGTCAATGTCAATTTGTCCTGTTTCTGGATCAAATCCGACTTCCATTAAGCAGCCTTTTAGAAGGGTGATTGCGCGCATGGCGTCTTCTCGCGTAATTTTTTCATCAAGTCTTATTTTTGCAGAGGCTTCGCTTAGTCTGATGAGTGCTTCAAGTTGTCTTGCTGAAATGGGGATGGGTCTAACTCCTCCTTCGTCTGCTTTTCCTGAGTTTCGCAGGTCTACATAAAAATCTTTAATAGCAGTGATTGCTGCTTTAGTCATAACAGGATGAATATATTGTTTGACATAAGCTAAATATTTTCTTAAGAATTCTGGTGTTATTTCTGTTTGGTAGGTTTCTTTTCTCTGTGCTGTTTCTAAAACATGTAAAGCGATTTTTTCATCTTTTACTTTGTCAGGCATGTCTCGTAGCGTGAAGATTAAATCGAATCTGTTAATCAAGGAGGGAGGTAAATCAATCTGCGCCGCAATAGGACTGTAAGGATCGAATCTTCCGAGTTTAGGATTTGCTGCTGCGAGCATGGATGTTTGTGCGGTTAAAGTGGATTGTACGTTTGCTTTTGAGATAGTTACTGTGTTATGTAAGACTAATCCTTCGCTGATGAATGCTCTTGTTGGTTCAACTGTAACATCATACACCCATTTAATATGTTCATTTTTAATTTTTCTAATAGATTTTACTTTGACTTGTTTTAATGCCGATCCTGATTTGAATTCTTTTGGAGCGGGTATTAACATATCTTTTTTAAGACTCTCTGCAGCAATTTCTTTATAAACGCGTTGAGTAAATACAAAGAACGGATGTTCTGGCGTTACTGTAACCTTTCTGCCATGGCTAAATTCTACTTCAATAAAGTAATCTGGTGCTTTATGTCTGCTAACTCGATTAATTTTGGTTGAGTAAATTTTATTAAAATCCGTAGTTAAAACTTCATATTTTTGTGTGTCAACAATTTCACAATTTTTTCCATAAACATTCTTTTTATTTTTTTCAATGATCGCATCTACAAAACTTCCAATCTTTTGAGTAGTTCCGTCACTAAACATAATCTCAAAATCAGGATGGTAGCTTTGTTGTTCAAGTGCTTCATGCAGTGCTGCTCGGTCTTCATCCGTCATTTTATCTAATTCATCTACAATTAAAATTCCTTTATTTGCCAAAACAATTGCTCCTGCTTCTAACGCCCATCCTCTCATGAATTCATCTTTTACAACAGTTGCAGTTAATCCAGCGCCGGATGCTCCTCGTCCTCCTGTGTACCTGGCTTTTGGTGCTGCTTTTGAGATAAATTGGAGCATCTGCGATTTTCCAGAGTTGTGACAAACAATACCATTAGCGACAAATCGATGGCTTACCGGCACTTCAAAATCATAAACATCCATAACGCCAAAAGGTTCTGCGCTTTTAATTTTTTCCCAGCGTTGGTATTTTTTTCTTCGTTGCGTTCTCAAATTAATAACTCGAATGATATCGTTCAATTTAGTTGTTTTTTTTAGTGAGACAAAACCGATATGTTGAATGAATAAAGCCATATCGTTAGCTCTTCGGATGTAGAGGTTATCCGTACCTATGCGCGAATGAATTCCAAAGTAGAGAAGGAGCAATTGAACATCTTTGAGTAATTGGGGTCTGCTTGATTTTAATTGGATCGCTGTCCTTCCTCTGCCCTTACCAAAGTCGCAGCCGTCTGCTTCGAAGAGCCATGCGAGAAATTTAGCAATAACTTCTTTAGGACTTTTAAAAATTTCCTGAGGAACTCTTTTTTCAGATAAAAAAGAAAGAGCTTGAGCAACTTGTTTACTGTTTATTTCTAAATGGTGGAGGGGCTGGGTTGAAACAATTTGTCGAACTGTGCCATTCGGATCGGTAATTTCTCTTAGTTGGCCGATTTCGTTTTTTACATAGTAACGAGGTTCAACATCAAAGCTTTTTTCCCAGAAAATAGTAAGCGGTTCAAGAAGATCTACTTCTTCATCATTGATATAACACGTTAAAGAGTAACCATTATTTTTAACATTTCCATCTCCAAGAATGTAACCGCACAATGAAGCTAAAGGTGTATCAAAGTATTCAGGAAGCGAAGCAACTTTTAAGTTGTTCATCTTGCTTTCAATTCTAGAAAAGTTTGTGGGGCATAACCTTTTAATGGTGTTAGGAATTGTTGGCATAACTCTTATGGTAGTTCCTTCTAAGAGTTGATCTGCTCGTTCCCATCCGTTTTTAGTGAGGAGGGGTTGATTATAAGTGCAGATGATTTCTTTTCCTGTTTCAGTGATAACTTTAAGAACAGGTTGTTGAGGGTATTTGTGAAAGACTGTCGCAAAGTCGTAGCCTTTATCGTATGAGTCTTTTCTAATTTTTGTAACAACTTCTTTGATAGGTTGTAAATGGGTTTGTCCAAGGTGTTGAATTTGATCCATGCCTTTATAGTAAAGAGCAACCTGGGAGTCTCCTGCAATGCATCCAGGGTCGCCCACAAGCAGCATATGGATATCTCCTCTTGTTGAGGTTCCATCCACTTTTAATTTTCTTTCTCCGCCCATTAATTGTAAGATCATTGCTTCTTTGATGCGTTCATGTCCAAAGATACTTGGTGCGATTGCTTTGGTAAATTTTTCATAGACATTTGGATCACTGGCTAATTCTTTTATGCGTGCTTCGTCTTCGGCGGTTATTTTTACATCGGAATAATCTTCTTGTACTGTTTCGATATTGTTTCCTTCAATGAGAATATCGTAGCGTGTTGATTGTTCTCCTGCTTTTAATTGAATGGGAACTTCTTTGATAACACCATAGATTCTTACCTTTGTTCCAGGTGTGACTCTTCGTTCCATTTTTGGTTCTACGAGTTCTTCGCTTAAGATAACACTCAATTTTTTAGGTTGTTCTGCTCCTTCTAAATTTTCTGGCGCTTCTTCGATTTTGATATGTTGAACATCAATTAATTCTCTGTCAAGGAGTCTAAATTTCCCTCTCCATCCGCAGGTGCAGCGAGTTGGTTCTTTGAATTTGCTGTCGATTTGTAAGATGCTTAAGGTGTTGCCGCATCCTGCGCATTCGAATTTTGCTTTGGTGACTTGTGGCCTAACGTCGGATGTTTGTCTGATGATGCCTTCCATCCAAATGAAACTGTTGAGGTGGACGCTGCGGATATCTGTTATTCTGATTTTTTGTGTTTCTGGTAAATTGGTGAGTCTTATTCTTATTTTTCCTACATCTACTTTTTCGTCTGTGCCAATTTCGCCCATATCTATTTGGTCGAGTGCAAATTCTGCTGATTTGAGTGTGTCTTCTGGTTTTGCTAGGAGGTCTTCGGAGAGTTCTGGTTCGTCTCTGGCAAGGTCTTTAAAGTCGAGGATGAGTGATTTTCTTCCTTGTAAGATTATTTCGTGAAGTTTTTCTTTTTGTCTTGTTTCTAAGTAGTCTTTGAATTTGTCTACTTGTTCGTTTAAATCCATTGGTGGTGGGTTTGTTTGATAACTTAAATAGTATGTTGTTATAGAAAATAGAGTTTTGTTTTTATAAGAGTTTCTTCTGATTGGTCGTAAAGAGTAGGGTTGATTTCGAAAAGTTTACGGATTTTTAGAAGGAGTTGGTTTTTTTAATTCTAGTAAGTTTTTAATTAAAAGGTCTAGTGCTTCTCTGAGTTTGGGTTCGCTTCGTGTTCCGGTACATACAATTTTTCCATTGCTGAATAAGAGGAAGGTTGCGCGTGTTCCAGAGAGTTTGTAGACAAGGCCGGGGAATTGTTCTGGTTCGTATTCTGTGTTTTCTAATTCCATTGCTAGAGAATTAAGATTTAGATCCATCCCAATGCTTCCAGATGCGACCATGTTCTGAACGGTGACTTTAGGTTGAACAGTGATTTTAATGCCGATTTTCTCTACGTTCTTAATAATTTGTTTAATGCTTTCTCGTAGTTTTTGCATACTACGCGCGCCAGTGCAGACAACATTTCCTGATCCAAAGATGAGTGCAGAGGTTTTAGGTTCGCGAATCCTCATAACTAATCCAGGGAATTGTTCTGGATTGTATTCAGTGTTAGGGAGTTTTTCAGCTAATTTAATTAAAGGAATATCATGTTCAAGGCTGGTAGAAGCGACGATGTTGACAATCTTAAGTTCTTTTTTTACCATTGTCTGTTAGCTCTAGAAGACAAGAAAAGTATTTAAAGCTTCTTTAAAAAGGGAATAAGAAAATTCCTACTGAGGAGTTATTACTTCCAAGATATTATTCTGTTAATACTTTGCTAAAGTAAATGCCAAATTGTTTTCCTTTGATGTCTTCTTGGATGCTTTTTTCGTATGTATCTTTTGGGACTCTGCTTCCAGTTTTAATGCTGACTGCGCCTACTTTTTTCTTGATTTCTTTTTTCCAATTCCCTAAGTCATATTCTGTTCTCAAATAAAGTTCAACGGAATCTTTTTTTTCTAATCCGCTTTCTTTTCTTAAGGATTGGATTCTTCTCATTAATTCTCGAGCAAATCCTTCTTGTTCTAGTTCGGGGGTGAGGGTTGTTTCTAAAACAACGTATCCGTAAGGAAAGCCATTCCCTTTAATTGTTTCATCGAGCGTTTTTTCTGTAACTGTTACTTCTATTTTTTTTAAATTTGCTTGTTTGAGTAATAAGGGAAGAACTTGTTCTATTTTTTCTTTTAGTGCTGCGTGTTCTTGATGGAAATGGATCGTTGCTTTTGCAAGTGGCCAACGTACATTAATTCGTTCTTTGTCCCTAGCTGCCATTAAACTTTGAAGAATGGAAGAACAGAGCGTCATTGATTCTTCTAAAGCAGGATTTAACAATTTTTTTATAACTCTTGGCCAGGGTTGTAAGTGGATAGAATCTTTGTGATAGATTTCTAAATTAATTTTTTCTGTAGTAAAGGGTAAGAATGGAGCTAGGAGTGTGATTGCATCAAAGTAAGAATCATGCAAAACTCTTTGTACTTTTTTATCATCTAGTTTTTCTCTAATGAACTGAACATAAGTTTTAGATAAGTCTACGAGGAGGAAGTTTTTGAGTTCTTCAATTGCTTTGTGATATTCAAGATCGTCTAAGGCTTCTGTGACTTTTTTCTTTAAGTGTTCTTTTCTAGATAGGATCCATTGGCTTGCAGGATCTTTGCTGTATCCTTTTGCTGGATTAATGCAGGTTTGTTTAACATAGGTTGCTAGGTTTTGGATAATGAGTAAATGTTTTTGAATTTCTTTTGCTGGTCCGTATCCAAAGTTTAAATTGTAGTGGGGATTTTGACTGCAGTATTGCCATCGCATAATATCTGCTCCCATTTTTTGTACTGCTTCATCAAACCAGATTGCGTTGCCCTTGCTTTTGTGCATGGATTCTCCTTTTTCATCTCTAACTTCTTCATAAGCGAGGATGCGTTTGTAAGGAGCTTTTCCTACTAAGACAACAGACATGAAGAGTTGTGCATAGAACCAGAGTCGGACTTGTGCGCGCATTTCGATTTCTAGGTCGATTGGGAACCATTTTTTCCAGGATTCTTTATCTTTGAAATAATTTAAAGTGGAAAAGGGAACAATGCCTGCGTCAAGCCAGCAGTCTCCTACATCTTTGATTCGTTCAATAGTTTTGCCGCAGTCGCATTTGATTTTAATTGTATCAATCCATGGTCGGTGGAGTTCAGGTAGTTGATCTACTTCATGAGGGTTGATTGCTTTTTGTTTGAGTTCTTGTAAGGAATCGATGACTGTGAGTTTTCCGCAGTCGCATTCATAAAACATGAGTGGTAGTCCCCAGTATCTTCGTCTTGAGATGTTCCAGTCTTCCATGTTGTCGAGCCAGTCTTGCATGAGTTTTCCAACGTGTTCGGGATACCATTCTACTTTTGCTGCTTCACGTTTCATTTTTGGGCGTAGTTCATTGCAAGAAATAAACCAGGAACTATCTAATCTAAACACGAGTTCTTCTTTGCATCTCCAGCAGATAGGATAACGATGTTTGTATTGTTCTACGCGATAGAGAATTCCTCTTTTTTCTAGTTCTTCTACAATTTCTTTTTTAACTTGTTTAACGTTTTTTCCTGTAAGCCAAGAGTATCCTTGAACGTAGTTTCCAAATTCGTCAAGTGCTGCTGGGAGGAGAGGGAGTTTTAATTTTGTGCCAAGTTCGTAGTCTACGTCTCCGCAGTTAGGTGCAATGTGTACTATTCCTGTTCCATCTTTATCTCCTACTTCATCGAAAGGAACAACTTTCGGATGGACGTTTTTTTGTATGGGTAAGTCTGGATAAAACGATTCATATTCCCATCCTAAAAGATCTGCTCCTTTAAAGTGTTTAAGAACAATTGCGTCGCTTCCGAGTTTTGATGCTGTTGCTTCAGATAAATAATAAAGTTCGTTTCCTTTTTTTACTTGAACATAAGTGATGTTTGGATTAACTGCTGCTGCGATGTTGCTTGAAAGTGTCCATTCTGTTGTTGTCCAGATAAGTAAGTATTCATGTTCTCTTCCTTTAAGTTTTGCTTTAACATAGATAGAGGGGTGGACTAAGTCTGCATATCCTTCGTCGCTCATTTCGTGTTTTGAAGAGCTTGTTCCGCATCGAATGCACCAGGGAAGAATACGTTGTCCTTTGTAGAGCCATCCTTGTTCGTGGCATATTTTAAGGAAGTGCCAGATTGCTTGGATGTTATCGTCGCTCATAGTAAAGTAGTCTTGTCCCCAGTTCATCCATTGGCCTAAGAGAATGGATTGATCGGTTTGGATTTTTGAGAATTGTTCGACGCGTTGTCTGCAGGCTTTTGAGAAGTTATCTAAACCATAGTTTTCAATATCTTTTTTTGAGTTGAAGCCTAATGATTTTTCTGTTTCTACTTCGAGCCAGAGTCCTTGGCAGTCAAATCCATTTTGGAATCGTTCAGTGTATCCTTGCATTGCTTTGTAGCGTTGATAAAGGTCTTTCAGAGTTCTTCCCCAAGCATGGTGTACTCCCATGGGGTTATTGGCAGTGATTGGTCCGTCTACAAAGGAAAAAGGTTTGTTGTTTTTATTTCTTGTTTGGAGAGTTTGGAAGGTATTGTTTTTTTTCCAATAGTCTAAGATTTCTTGTTGTGCTTGGAAACTGCTATAACTTTCCATGTGCTGAGAAGAGAGGTCTTGTTTTTATAGTTTCCGTGAGGCAAAAACCGGTTTAATAGATTAATTTTAATTGAAAGGAGTTATTTTTGAGTTAATTTCTTCTTTGTTGTTGTTAGTCCTAAAAAGTTGTGGTTAGATACAATTGTTTTTCCTATTTCTTGTTCTAACTCTTTTCGTGCATGTGAAGCAATCTTTCCGCCTCGTTGGGCTGATGCTTTGCATTCATCAAAGGTGTGATCATCTCTTGTTTGGGTAATGTCCGTGGTTGCTTTTTCTCCAAGCATGGTGAAGATAAGTTCCCAGTCAGTCATATGATCTCTAAGGTTTTGATTTTTCTTTGGAACGTTCTTATATTCTTTATATTCTTGGACATTCTTCCCAAAAGTGGCTTTAGTTATTTCATTTGTTAAGATTGCAAAGTCTTTTTCTTCTTCTAAACCCCTA
>JBAZPJ010000031.1:0-10619 GCA_041648255.1 Candidatus Nanoarchaeia archaeon | reverse complement strand
CCATTAATTTTCCCATACCTCCCATTAGATAAGAAATCTTAAAAAGCTTCCCGTTAATTATTTTTTAGAAAAATTTATCGCCAGCGTACTCCTCAGCAAGAACTTTATTTCTTTTTTCACTTGTTTTCGTAACCTTTATAAAGAAACTCCTGATACCAGCCAATTATGGTAGATGATCCAGTAGTACGCTTTGAACGGGCAATGAGAAACCCCCAAAACATTAGAAACATCTGCACTTCAGCACACATCCACCACGGAAAATGCATTTCGGGAAACTCAAGACTCATCCTCCAAGATGGTCAAATCCTTACAGCAAAAGAAATTTACGACCTTAGTGAGAAAAAAGGACAATTCTTTGAAGAAAAAAAGGATGAACACACTATTTATGATGTAAGCAAACTTGGAATCAATGTCTTTTCTGTTAATCAAACTACTGGAAAAGTTGAAATCAAACCCGTCTCAATGGCATGGAAATTAAACGGAGGAGACACAATCAACCTTAAACTAAGAAATGGGACCAGCATCACCACTACACCCGAACATAAATATGTTGTTTACAAAAATAATGAACTCGTTAAACTTGAAGCAAAAGAACTCAAACTTGGAGATAGAGTTGTCTGTCCTGCAGAAATAAAAGTTAAATCAGAACTCAATCTTAAGAAAGAAATCCTAGAAACACTCGCAGAAAAGAATTTTTATGTGAAACTGAAGAAACCATTTTCACAAGAACTTAAACAACTAATTCAAAACAGAGGATTAAAAAATGTCATTACAGAAATTAAAACTACTCTTAAATCAAAATCTTTCTATCATGGACTTTGGCAAAACAGATTGACGATGCAAGATCTTCTTCAATTAACCAAAATCTTTCAACTTAATCTAGAAAAGATCTATGATTCAATCGACGAAATTTACTATAGAAGCGGAAAACAACGAGGACAAAATTCATTATCCATAAAACTTCCTCAGAATTTTGCAAACTTTTTCTACTTGGCAGGACTTCTTTTTGGAGATGGAAGCAATAAAAAATTCATTGTAGGTAAGGAATCACTCGGACAAAAATTCCTCGAAATTACCAAAGAATTAGGATTTTCCTGCACTTTTGGCGGATATGATGGAAGAACGCCAGAAATTATCACCAATCAAACCCTTGTTGAAATCCTAAATAGCTTATTTGCATATCCAACAAGCAGAAAAAGCCATCATATCAAAGTAAGCTCTTTCCTCAACAGAAGTTCAGACTTTTATGTTTCAGAATTCCTATCCGGATATTTCGACACTGATGGAACTGTTGAAGAAGCACGCAGAGCAATTTCAATTAGCTCAGCCAGTCCGCAAATGATTGAAGATCTCCAATTCCTCCTCTTACGATTTGGATGTGTCAGCATTAAAAATAAAGACACCCTTTACATCACCGGACATTCAGCAAAAAATTTCACAGAAAAGATTGGATTTTCCCTTAAAGAAAAACAAGAGAAGGCACTTCACCTTGTAGAACGAATAGTAGGAAGCAGAGTTTGTGATAACATTGGGCTAAACATTCAATCTAATGGCACAACTGTCCAAGCACAAAAAACACTTAACTCCAATTTTGAATTAGCATTTATAGAAATAACTGGATTAGAAACCGGCTATGAAGAAACAGTTTACGATTTTACTGTAGAAGATAATCACAACTTTATTGCAAATTGCATGTTCATCAGCAACACCGCCTTCACAGACAACCTTCTTTCAGCAGCAGGATTCATGAGCACTAAATCAGCAGGCGACTTAGATAAAGGAATGGCAACCTGGCAGCATGCAGACGAACAAGAACGCCTGATGACAGTTGACGCAGCAAATGTTTCTATGATTCACAATTTTAATAGTCAAGAATTCCTCATTAATTTAATTGACACTCCCGGTCACGTAGACTTTGGTGGAAATGTCACACGCGCAATGAGAGCAATTGACGGAACAGTCGTTCTAGTCTGCGCATCAGAAGGAATCATGCCACAAACTGAAACTGTTCTAAAACAAGCACTACGAGAACGCGTAAAACCAGTTCTCTTCATCAACAAAGTCGATCGACTCATCAAAGAAATGAGTTTCACCCCAGAACAAATGCAACAACGATTCGTTGAAATCATCAATGAATTTAATGTTTTAATTGAACAAATCGCAGAAGAACAATTCAAAGAAGCATGGAAAGTTGGCATCCAAGATGGAAGCGTCGCATTCGGAAGTGCACGAGACAACTGGGCATTATCCTTTAATTATATGCAGAAAAAAAATGTTAACTTCAAAGATATCTTCAAATTATATACTGGCATGACTGAAGAAGAACAACAAGACTGGGTCTGGAAAAACGCACCACTCCATGAAGTCATCTTAGACATGGCAATCAAACACTTACCCGATCCAGTACAAGCACAAAAATACAGAATTCCAAAAATCTGGCGCGGAGATTTAGAAAGCGAATTAGGAAAAGACTTAATGACCACAAATAAAGAAGGAAAACTTGCCTTCGTTGTTACCAGAATTATGGTTGATCCAAAATCGGGAAGAGAAATTTCCGCAGGAAGATTATTCTCAGGAACAATGGTAAATGGAATGAGCGTGTACCTTAACGGCGCAAAGAAACATGAAAAAATCCAACAAGTCTTCATGTACAACGGAACAAAAACTCAGCAGATGGATAATGTTGTCGCAGGAAACGTTCTTGCAATCGCAGGAATATCCGCACAAGCAGGAGAAACAATCACCGTCGAAGCAGAACAACCCTTCGAAGAACTAAAACATATCTTTGAACCAGTTATTACTAAAGCAGTAGAACCAATCAAAGCACAAGACTTAGCAAAAGTCGTAGATGTCCTTAAGACTGTCGCAAAAGAAGATCCCTCTATTGTCATTAAAATTAATGAAGAAACTGGAGAATGCCTCATGAGCGGAATGGGAGAATTACACTTAGAAATTGTAGAAAATAGAATCGTCACAGAAAAAGGCGTACAAATCAAAGCAAGCAAACCCTTAGTTATCTACAGAGAAACATTAACTAGAGTGAGCAGAGAAGTAGAAGGAAAAAGCCCAAACAAACACAACAAATTCTACTTTGTCCTAGAACCAATGCCAGAAGCAATGTACACACTCATTAAAAATGGAGACATCCCCATCGGAAGAATCAAGAAAAGAGACGATCAAATCGTCAAACACCTCGTAGCCCTAGGTATTGAAACAAAAGAAGCAAATAAGTACAAAGCATTCTACAAAGGAAACGCATTCATTGACAACACAAAAGGAGTTGTCGCTATCGGAGAAGTTATCGAATTAATCCTAGACGGATTTGACCAAGTCATGGATGCAGGACCACTCGCACGAGAACCATGCACAAAACTGATTGTACGATTACAAGATGTAAAATTACACGAAGATTCCATTCATCGCGGACCAGCACAAGTTTACCCTGCAATCAGAGAAGCCTTACGAGAAGCAATGATCGACGGCGGCGCAGTCTTATATGAACCAGTCCAAGTCTTACAAATAGAATCACTCGTAGACCACCTAGGAGCAATTTCAAAATTAATCAGTAATAAACGAGGACAATTACTCGACATGCAGCAAGAAGGATCCATGTACATGAACGTCAAAGCTAAAATCCCTGTCGCAGAAACATTTGGATTAAGCTCAGAACTACGAAGCGCAACAGAAGGAAGAGGAAACTTCTTCGTCCTAAACCAAGTCTTTGAAAAAATCCCTTCAGACCTACAAGGAAAAACAATCGGACAAATCAGATTAAGAAAAGGATTAAGCGAAGGACAATAAATCTTTTTATTTTTATATAGAACAGATTATCTATTTTTTACTTTAATTATCCTTACACAACTGGTGATCTTGTTCTATATGCATACGTAACTTTGCATACCTCACAAAATCAAAATCAACGGCCTCCAGCGCGTCACGGGTCTGCCCTTTTTTCAAAAAGCTTCTCATCACTTTATCCTCAACGTAAAATTCGCATACTGCTGGAAAAATATATTGATTCATAAGATAACCCACACTAAGCTGACCACTAGACATACACTCTGGAGCAACACCACTTTCTTCCAAAAAATCAGCTGAAAACGGACCATGAATCGCACCCAACAAATGTCCGAGTTCATGGGCAAATGTATTTACCATTTTCGCATCCACCATCTCATCTGCAGAATACTTTGACCTCTTTCTATACCCTAACTCCGCTTCCCGATTTAATCGTTCATATTCCCTACCTAGCTTGAGACGTTCCTCCCTAAAAATAGGATTCGCATAAATCTGAGCAGTTGCTTTTTTTAATTCAGCAAAACCAAGCGTCTCATCATCCAAATCTTTCCCCGCACTTGCCTTATACACCTCTGCTGCTTTCTCTTCAGGAACTACTTCTAAACGCACCTGCCTCCCCATTTCTAAGGACTCACTAGGAACGCTTCTATAAAACTCAATCTTTAAATCTGCAACTTGTCCGAATATACTTTCAAGACGGTTTTTTATTACTCCCCTTTTATTCCAATACTCTAGATTAAGATCGGGTTCATCCGGAACAATTATATCCACCCTCACCCTTTCTTCAACCAGTGGAGAGATAGATGTTACAAGACTATCCAACGAAAATAATTTTCTTTGTTCATCATTCTCAAGCAAGGCCCTATCTTCTTTTGACACTACAAGACACTGCTGAAACATTTTTTCTACAGAAGGCTTTTTGGTGAATCCTTGATAGCCTAAGAATAAACCAGCAACTACAGCCATACTACCAATTATTTTTTTAATCATTTTACTCTCCCGGCTCAGTCAATTATTCAGAATCTAACATTCCATTATATCTATCTAATAGCTCACTGACTTGATCTGTAATTTTTATATTTGCTCTTTCAGGATATTTATCCCTCTGCCTTACAAAGGCATCAACAGCTTCAATTTTTGGCCTATCCGCAAAAAAGATCATCCCTAAAAACATCTTAATTCCATCACAACTTTTCTCATCTAAATCCGGGACTTCCAATAAAAGATCAAGATCCGAATCACGAACAAAAGCACGAGCACCACTCCCTACAACATACACTTCTTTAACTTTATAATTGCGTGGATTATTCTCTGTATATTTTGCATGACCTGTAGCCAACTCTACATATGCTGCTAACACATTTTCTAATCCGGCTGAGACTCGTTCAGTAATCTTCCCCCCTTCAGTAAATAGAGGTTGATTAAAATCATACTGTCTTGGCCCATCGAAGCGAATTGCCATATCATTTTGTGAACTCCAGCACTTATAAACCTTTCTAGCTGTTACTACTCTCTAGAAACTAACAAAGAAAAGGGTTATAAAGCTTGTTTGATTTCCCACCCCATGGCTCAAGATCTAGAAGGCATTATCAAAAAAACACCCCAACACGGATTCTTTAGTAAATTAAGAACACACGCAGGAAAACTCGCACTCGCAGGATTACTAGGAATGAGCATTACTTATACTGCACCATTAACCGTCCCAGTCGCTGCAGCAGCAATTTCTCAAAGTACCAACCCCATTACTAACGCGCAACAACGAATTACCACAGACACAAGAATCTACGCAGAAGACGAAACAACCATCCTCGATAGTGTAGGAAAAATAAAAAGAGAATACGTCCCCTACTGGAACATCAATCCCAACTTAATTGTTGCAGCAATCGCAGCAGAAGACAGAAGTTTTAGAACAAATGATAATGGAATAGACATTAACGCAACATGGAGAGCATTTGTTATGAATGCATGGAATTGCGGAACCCAACCTAAAGAATGTTATAAGTATTTAAAAAAAAGTCGAACAAAAGATCCAACAATAAGAAGAACAATAAAAAGCAAATTTTCACCCCAAGGCGGAAGCACTATTGATATTCAAACAATCAAACACCTCTGGTACGGCGGAAAAAGTGAAGGAATTGCAGAAAAACTTTCCCAATATACTGACGCAGTACGATTAACAAACGAATTTGATAAAAATAAAATTATGGAATTCTACTGGAATCAAGCACCACTACCAGTCGGAGGAAGAACAGGAATACAAGAACTCTCACGCTATTTATTTAACACAGACCAAGAACACCTTAGCCTCCTTCAAGCACTAGCAGAAGCAGCCACCCTCAAAGACCCAATTAAATATAATCCCCACAATAAAACAGAAAAAACAACTCCCGACTTTCAAAGAGAACTAAAAGGAAGAATGCGCTACATCCTCGAAGCAATGCCAGAAACATTTTCCGCAGAACTTGCATATGCACAACAACAATTAACGGACATACAAGAAGCACACAAACAAGATCCACAAACAGTCTCTGCAAAGGCAGTAGCAGTCTACAACACTAATTATCTTAAATTTAAACAAGCAGCAGCAGCATTTGACAAAGCACTCCCCAACTTAAGAAAAACATTAGCAGATCCAAACCAATCTATTTCTTTTTCTAAACAAGGAATCAGCGAAGCACCAAAAGGAACACTCGCTAAAATGATTGAACAAGAGCTTGCACAAATGAAACAAGAAACAGATCTTACGCCTCCACCCGGATCAAACGTTATCACAATCATCAAAGCAGACATGCAGCGGGATCTTACTTACTTTGTCCATCGACAACTCGCTATCGATAGCACTAAACTTGAAGGATACGCAGCACCAACAAAAAAAGAAGACACTCCCCCCGCTTTAGAACCCCACCACTCCTACATCGGAACAGTCATTGATGCCCAAGACTGCACGTTTACTATCCGCATTGGAGAACATACTCTCCCCCTCACTTGCGAAGGAACAACAATAATCGCAGAAGCAGACGCATCACATGTTCGCGGATTTATTACAACCCTTAATCAAAAACAAGTTGCCACTTTTGCAAAAAAACACCTTACACTAGAAACACGAGTTGCAGTCAACGTTACTTCTGAAAACGAACTAGAACTTACTCAACACCCTTACAGCATGCAAGCAGCAGCAATCATTATCGAACCAGACGGAGCAATTGTCGCACTCACCGGAAATGCGTACGACCATGGACAACCCTTCAATCATTTATCAGAAAGACTTCCACCAGGATCAGGATACAAACGATTCGTCTACGAAGCAGCACTCGAACTCGGATGGACATCAACAGATATTCTCAACAACAGCCCCCAACACTACATCTTTGCCGGATCAGACAAAAACTTACAAAATTGGGAGATCAGCACCAAAGAAGATGAAATGGTTACTGAACGCATCAGCACCTGGAAAGGCTATGCCTCCTCACAAAACTTTGCAACAGCAGACCTCTACGCACGATTATTTACAAAACTTGACGATGAGAAATTCCTTGAACTTGCACACCAATATGCATTTGCACCAGAAGATGAAGAGAGCGATAAAGACTATCAAAAAAGAATGATTGACGCAGGCATCCGCATGGAAAACTCATTCTCAACACTACGAGACATCACCAGATTTGAAATTGCAAAAGACCGCTTAAGAAAACAAGGACTTACCGATGTTGAATTAATTTCTTATGGAACGGATTTTGAAACAATTGATTCTGAACTTGAACAAAAAATAAACACACTACCCCGCGAAGCAGAAAAACTTCAACGCCACAGAAATCTTACTAGAATTAATTATCTCCACCTCAAAGAACATCCAGAAGACATGCTCAACCAACCAGAAGTAAGCCAAGAAACTATTGAAGCATTATTTAATGAAATAGATACTGTTGATCTCTCCACCCCTTACAGCTTTGACGTCCTCAAACATCACCCCACCTTTAGATTTAAACTCGCAGAAGCCTATGTTAAAGACGTAGCAAGGAAACACGGACTAGAACCAGAAGAGAAATTCAAAAACTTCACAGGCCCCTCAATCATCCTCGGAACACTCGAATCTACTCCTGCTGATTTTGCTAAAAGCTATCTTCATGTCGGAAAAACACACTTGATTAAACGAATAGACAACGCCAACGGCAAAACAATCTACACGGCCGACATACCAGAACAAGGAGAATGGAATCTCGCTGAAAAAAAGATGCTTGCACTTGGACGGGCAGTAAGCCTTTACGGAACAGCAGCAAATATTATGGGCAAAAAGGAATTCAATAAAGAAACAGGAGACTATACCCGCGAACACCCCTACCTCGCAGGAAAAACTGGAACAACAAACGACTCCAAACACGTTAACTGGACTGGAAATTTTTCAACAACAGAACAACCCACCCTCTCCGACTTAGGAGTATGCAGCGCTTTCGTCTTTGACTATCGAGGAAGAAGGGGCGGACCACCAAAAGGCATGGAACGAGGAAAACTCGGTATTTTCGGAGGAAGCACCGCAGGAAAAATCTGTTATGACGTTATTACGACACATTATCCTCATTCAACAGAACTAGAACCGGAAGAATTACGCGCAGTTTTTGTAGATCCAGTAACCGGATTTGGAATTAGCTGCGACAATGAACCAACAGTTCAAGAACCAGTCTGCAGCACTAACGGAAATTATAAAATCGTTGGCGTTGCATTCGAAGAATAAACTTTCCGTGAATCTTTCAGTGTTAACCTTAAATTTTAAGGAAATTTCTACCAAAGATTTTTAAAGTCTAACCACTACTAAGACTTATGATCACTATTGAATCTCAAGTAATCAAAGATGGCGAAGACTTTATTGTACTAATTCCTGATGAAATCGTCGCTAAAGAACATTTAAAAGAAAACCAAAAACTACAAATCATTTTATTAAGATCTACAACGAATTAATCTATTTCTTTCCAAACACAGTATAATGCCAAGGTCTTCTTGTTAATCCAGTTTGATCAATATACACATGTTTAATTCTCGTATATTCTTCTAATGAATACATACTCAAATCTTTTCCAAACCCAGATTGCTTAAATCCACCATGGGGAGTTTCACTTGTTAAGACTCCGTGCTCATTAATCCAGACTGTACCAAAGTTTAGTTTTTTAGAAATTGAAAAACAATTTTTAATATCCTTGCCGTAAATAGAACCTGCTAATCCAAACTCCACATCATTTGCTTTCTCTACTGCATCTTCAACTTCCTTGTAAGGGAATACTGAAATAACCGGACCAAAGATTTCTTCCTGCGCAACACTACTGTGATGATCGACCTTTGTTAAAATCGTAGGCTCAAAGAAATGACCTTTTTCGAATATTTTTCCTTTTGGTTGTTTTCCACCAGTTACAACATTTGCTCCTTCACTTTTTGCAACATCCACATAGGACATCACTCTTGCTAATTGTTTATCAGAAACCAGCGGACCCATATCTGTCGATTCTTTTGTCTGATCGCCCAACTTAAATTGCCTTGCTAAACTTGTCATTTTTTTAATTAATGCATCATGCTGTTTTTCTTGGACAAACACTCTTGTCACCGCAGTACAATCTTGACCCGCATTCCAGTACCCACCAACTACTGCTCCATTCGCAACCATATCTAAGTCCGCATCACTTAATGCAATCAAGGGAGCTTTGCCACCTAATTCTAAACTAATTTTTTTAATTGATTTAGAAGCATACTCTAACATTTTCTTTCCCGTACTCGTATCTCCAGTAAACGAAACAGCATCTACCTGTTTATTTTTTACTAACGCTGACCCAACAGTTTCCCCATCACCTGTAATAATATTTAATACTCCTTTTGGAACTCCAGCTTTTTCAGCTAATGAAGCAAATTCTAACAATGTCAATGGTGTTAAAGAAGCAGGTTTTAAAATAACAGAGTTTCCCGCCGCCAATGCCGGAGCAAGTTTCCACACCGCAATATACAAAGGATAATTCCACGGAACAATACCTGCAACAACCCCAAGAGGTTCACGACGGATCATTGACGTACCCATTCCAGAATATTCACTCGCAGCTTTCCCTTCTAACATTCTAGCAGCACCCGCAAAGAACCTTAAATTATCAACAATAAAAGGAAGATCAGAATCCCTTGCGTATTTAATTGTCTTTCCTTGATTCTTTGATTCAAGTAAAGCTAACTGCTTTGTATTACTTTCAACAAGATCAGCTAACCTCCATAATATTTTTGCTCTTTCAGAAGCAAGTAATACGGACCAACTTCCTTTCTCAAAACTTTCTCTCGCAGTATCAACAGCATCTTTTACATCCTCTTCATTTGAAACAGCAACCTTTGCAAGAACACTTTGATTAAACGGATTTTTAATTTCTCTATATTCATTAGAACCAGGTTTTTTCCACCCATTAATATAATTGTTATATATTTTCACCATCTTTACTCAATCTTTAGAAAAAGAGCTATTTAACTGTTATGCTTTTGTAACGCTCATACATCCTTCCCACTCTCCTTCTCTATCTGTTAAAAGCATAGCATTCCCCTAACGCGCGTTTTGACCCCCACAGAAAAGGATTTAAATTAACCATAAAGACCAGAAATCTATGCGCCGGTAGTATAGTGGTTAGTATTTGACCTTGCCAAGGTCGAGACTCGGGTTCGAATCCCGGCCGGCGCATTGATACTTGCCTCGAATGCGCTGTCAAAAAACACTGCATTCGACCAAACCCTATCTACACTGACAGGTGCAACTAGATTCAGCTTCAATGCGTTGTGTCTGATGGAATCTAGTTGATTATTTTTCTTCT
>JBAZPJ010000030.1:0-11020 GCA_041648255.1 Candidatus Nanoarchaeia archaeon | reverse complement strand
AAAAAATGTTCTCGATTTTCTATCTAATTTTTCTTCGATCTCCCTTTTTCTTTTAAGAAACATGGTCTGAATAAAATCAACCCTTTCATCCGATTTAGAAAGAACAATATAACAGTCGCAATATGAATAATTTGCCCCATCTACTATCCCTAACTGATAATCTAAAAAAATTACCACCTTTCTTCCTTCTTGGATATAATAACGGATAGCACAAAGATAAGGATGAGACTCTCCACCTGTTATTACCAACTTATATTTCCTTTTCTTCTTATCTTTTTCTGTCAACTCGGTGAGCATAGACTTTGCTACACCCTCCACAAAACTTTTATTTGAATGAAACTCTTCTAATTTTTCTTCCCAAGTTAAGTCCATGTTTTTCCCTTCCGACTCTTCTATAAAAAACTATCTTAGAAATTAGCTTTTAAAAAAGAAACCATCATTGTATCATCAGCAGCTTCAAACGCTCTTAAGGCATTATGCACTTCAGGAATTTGTAAAAATGCATACCCTGTTCGTTCTAACCCTTCTTTATCTCTTAATGCATTAAAAGAAACTAACGCCGGTTCTAACTTTTTTTGTTTTAAACATTCTTCAGCTAGTAACTTTAGTTTTTCAGTATTATTTGTCATCTGCCACACTCTTGCAGCATCAATTAAAAACTCTCTTTCACACAACACCTGAGCAGCACGATCAAAATTAGCTTTCTCACTAGGGGGAAGCTGACTTAAATCTCTAAATGTTCCTTCTTCGAGAAATTTTTTAACAATAATTAAAAAGCCGTCGTCGTTAGACATACACTCTCTCAGCTAAATTCTTATCATTGAAGTTCTCTCTAATAAACTGTACCATCATATCATTCTGAGCAGCTTCATATGCTCTTAATGCATTTGCTAAAAGACCCATCTTCATAAATTCTTCGCCAATCTTGTTTAACCTTTCTCTATCTTCAGCTAAACTGAATGCACGATGAGCATGATTGAAATCGCCTTCTTTGAAACATCTATCACCAAGAACAACTAACTTGGTTTTATTTTCTAATGCGGCATAGACTTCAATAGCAAAGTCGATCTTTCCTTTTTCTAAACAATGATCTCCTACTTTGTTTAATCTATCTTGATCTGCAATGATTTTGAATGCTGCAATTGCTTCAGTAATATGACCACCTTCTAAACATTTATCACCCACTCTTGTTAAGCGTTCTTTATCGCCTGCTAACTTGTACGCTTCAATAGCGTGGGTATAGAGACCAACCTTTACATGATCGTCACCAACTTCAATGAGACGCTTATTATTCTTCGTCATCATAAATACTTTGATCGCATTCGCAACTTCATTTCTCTTAAGATATTCTTCACCAGCTGCATTCAATAATTCCATCTTCTTTTCTTCACTAAACATAGAAAGATTTACATTCTCTAATCCTTTTTTCATTAACGCTGGAATAATTTTAGAAAATGCATTTGTATCAGAAACGGCATTATGCTCGTCAACAAGTCGAGAAGCAGATTTAGTTAAATGTTCCATCTTTTTTTACACCTAATACCTGATTAAGGTAAGAACTTTATATATTTATCTCTTTTCTGGTGTAATGTTTACATTATGCTAGTTGCTCCACTCGTCTTCCAATAAGTTCAGTATTTCCTTTGTAGGTTGTTAACGATCCTTCCACTCTTACTTTCATTCCTTTCTTTAATTTTGCTTCTTTTCCTTTGAATAAGACTACTGGATAGACTTTTTCTTTTGTTTGCACTTCAAAAAAGACAGTGTCTCCAGAAGTTCTTGTTGTTTTAATAACACCTTCAATTTGAATAACTCCTTTTGCTTTATCTGAGGTTAATACAGTAGTAGGGACTATTTCTTCAGCAATCACTAATGTAGCAATTCCAATCATTCCTACAAGAAAACTTAGGTAAATCAGGGTAGATTCTTTCATTAGAGCACGTCTGTACCACTTTTTAAAAAGGTAAGCAAAGAAAAAGCGAAAGAATCACGGAATCTATAGAAAAATAGGATCTGCTCGTCTCATTTCTATAATAAACTCCTCAAACCCTGCCTTCTCATAAAGTTTAATTGCTCTTATATTCTTTTTTAAGACTTTTAACCTAATATCCCCTACCTTCCTTTCTTTAAACCATTCACACAACCGGTCTACAAGCATCTTCCCTATCTTATTCCCTCTAAACTCTTCTTCAACAAACATCAACCCAATATACCCAATTCTTTTACTTCTTCCCCACTCCACATTTTTTCTAATTTCACCAAACCCACATCCTACAACTTTCTTTTCTACTTCTACTACAAGAAAATTAACCTCTTTACTTTCTAACAGCTCTTTTAAACTGTAATATTCAATCTCTCCCTCTCTTGGGATTGTAGGATCAAACGGCCGTTCTGAATCAACAAGCTTCTTTTGAAACAACTTTAGAAAAGGTATATCTTCATAAACTGCACGACGTACTGTTACTTCCATCTAAATCCTTCTTTTAAATAACTTAATTAAGCTTGTTTTTTTGGAAGGACAGGCGCAACAGGAAGATCAAACATGGAGAGAAGGCCAGGATTAGCTTTTGTCACAACTGGAAGTAAATTAACCGCATGACTTGTCGTCGTAATATTTCCCATCGGAACATTCATTCACTCCAGCTTCTACAGCTGGCTTAATCTGCTCCCAGACCTTTGGGACATAGGATACAGCAGCGTGAAGCATAATATCTGGCTTTTTCTTTTTAATTAACAATTTAAGATCTGAATAACACTTAACTCCCGTCTTTTTCTTTAACCCAATTAATTCCGCAACATCCCTTCCATTATCCTTTTCCTCTCTTACAACTGCACCAACAAGTTCTAATTCTTTTTTTTCTAGAATTAACTTAGTCATGACGCTTCCCATTGCGCCTAACCCGAATTGAATTACTTTTATTTTTTTCATCTCTTTCACCCTCTTTCGTTATAGAACTATATAAATATCTGTTTAAGTATTTCTCTTATTATATTTTCTCTGTCGAAGCATTTATTAAACACCTTCACAAAACAATCTTATTGTGGAAAAAGAAGTGCTCGCCCCTCCAAAGAACGTCTACGAAGAAAACCAACTCCTTAAAGCAAGCGTAGGCTACTTAAAATCAGAACTAAGCAAATTCAAAGAACTTCCGTTACTCGTCTGCGAAATTAGAAAAACATTAGATAACAAAGCCATCATCCGTGTTCCTAACGGCAATCAATTCTACGTCAGCTTAGCAGACAGCGTTTCTGTTCAACCCGGAGACACAGTCCTCGTAGAACAAAAATCACTAACAGTCATTCAACGACTCGAACAAACAAAAAACTACGAT
Source organism: Candidatus Nanoarchaeia archaeon (assembly GCA_041648255.1). Lineage (GTDB taxonomy): Archaea > Nanobdellota > Nanobdellia > SCGC-AAA011-G17 > GW2011-AR18 > JAHFKM01. The sequence goes on along the minus strand of JBAZPJ010000030.1, from coordinate 7,688 downwards.
GTCGACGCATTCTTAGTTATAGAAACACCCGGAATTTCATGGGAAGAATTAGGAGGGCTAGAAGAACAGATTAGAGAACTCAAAGAAGTTGTAGAATTACCCTTACAACAACCAGCCCTCTTTCTTAAACTCGGCATACAACCACCAAAAGGAATTCTCCTCCACGGACCGCCAGGCACAGGAAAAACATTACTCGCAAAAGCAGTCGCAACAAGTACACACGCAACCTTCATCCATGTTGTCGCCTCAGAATTAGTCCAAAAATTCATTGGAGAAGGAGCAAAACTCGTCAAAGACTTATTCCAACTCGCAAAAGAAAAAGCGCCCTCTATTATCTTTATTGATGAAATAGATGCACTCGCAGGACAACGCCTCGAAGCAGGTACTTCTGGAGAACGAGAAGTTCAACGCACATTAATTCAATTACTAACAGAAATGGACGGATTTACTAGTCTTTCTAATGTTAAAATAATTGGAGCAACAAACAGAATTGATATCTTAGATGTCGCACTACTTAGGCCGGGACGATTTGATCGCATCATCCATGTTGATTTACCCAATCACGAAGCAAGAAAAAATATACTATCCGTTCATACCAAGAAATTGAATTTACAAGAATTCAATGTAGATGTTCTTATCGAACAAACAGAAGGATTCTCGGGCGCAGACTTACAAGCACTCTGTACCGAAGCAGGATACTTTGCCTTACGAGAACAACGTGATTATATTCAAACAGGCGATTTCTTAAAAGCTGTAGAAAAAATAAATGAACAAGATCAGGAAGAAGGCAGACCTATAGAATTATATGGCTAAGCTGGCAGATTAATCAACTATTATTTTTACAAGCTCTCTTATCTTTGTAATTTCCTTATTCTTTCTAACAATAGAATTAACTATATTCTCTTCTACTCTTTTTCGATAATTATTATCAACTACTCTTCCCTCTTCATTTATCGATTGTAATTCTAATGGAACCCAATACTCTAAAGAAAGACCTTCAATAATTATATTTTGTGTTCCTTCCCATAACTCCATTTTTGCATTGACCTCTCTAACTATTTTCTCCTTATTTACTTCTTCTCTCGCCTTTTCTAATAACACTTTCATTCGTTTTATGTTTCTTGTGAGGGTGGTTTCATACTCCTCTAACACTCTAGCTGCATCTTTTTCTGTTTTCTTAATCTTCCATTTAATATAAAATTCTTCTAAATAGGCAAGAGTTTTTTTCTTGTCTAGTTTATACGCCTTGGCTAGCAAGACCGCGTCGTATCCCTCTTTTCTTGGTGTTGACTCTCTGCTGATAAGTTTGTCTAAGAATAACAATTCTAATTCGGGAATATACACTTTAAATCCACCCAGATTTACTTCTTCGGCAGTAGCGCTCATAAACCGGTTGGGAATATTTTCTAAACCTTTCGTTTTTGTAGGTGGATAAAACTCTTGCGCACCAAATACCTCTCTAAAGGCAGGTGGATAACTTTTACAAGAAAAATTATATAATTCAAAATCGCTATGGCTTCTACAAACAAATCTCACTCTTTTTCTTCTTCCCTTTACTTCTCCTTGTAACGCAATCTCCACCCCGATTCCTTTTCCGAATAAATAACCTATCTCTTTTTTCTTATTTTTTTGTGGAAACAAATATATCGCTAAACTAACCTTTCTATAAAAATCTATAATTGTCGGCATTATAATGCTTCCCCGACTCGTTTTAGTCTGCCAATCTTTTAATGCACTTACTCCTCCCGGGCTTATACTCGGCATCTCTTCGTGAGGGAGTAAAGAGAGCTTGAACTTTTCTCTAAAAAATCTTTTTGTATCTTCAATATAATCTTTAGCGGTCACCATTCCGTTGTTCTTTGCTTAACGTAAGTATTAAAAACTAGCTATTTTTTTAAACTCTATGCGCTGCTTCATTGCATTAACCCTCCCTGATGATGTGAAAGATTATCTGTATAATTTACAAAAGGAATTAAAAACAAAAGACGCTAAAATTAATTGGACTGCTAAAAAGAATTTACATCTTACTTTAAAGTTTTTTGGAGAATTAAAAGAAGAACAACTAGAACAAATCAAAAAACGATTAGAACAAATTAAAGCTCCTTCAATTAACGTCAATTTAAACAAAATAGGATTCTTTCCAGACGAAGTCAACCCCCACGTGATCTGGATAGGGTTAACTCCAGAAAAAGAAATTATTGACTTAGCAAGAATGATTGATGAAGAAACTCTAGACTTATCCAGCGGAGAACAAAAATTTACTGCACACTTAACCTTAGGACGAGTCAAACAAGTTTTGAAAACGTATTCTTTTGACCAAGTAAGAAAACTCAAACTAGAAAAAATGTCCTTAACCTTTACCTCTTTCACCCTCTATCAAAGCACACTCAGCACACAAGGACCAACCTATAAACAATTAGCAACCTATCCATTACAATAATCCTTATAAGCAAGTATCACCATGATTTCCTTTTAATGATTACCGCGAAACCTCTCGCACCACAACGCCCTTACCCTTTCAATGAGGATATTTTATCTGAAGCAGCCTTTCAACTCCTTCAACCTGCTTCCCCTTACCATTCAGCAGCAATTCTAAATACCGACTGGCCCACTAATTTACGTATTTCGTCATACTTACAACACCTCCTAGAAGGATATGCTGCTCACGGAATAACTTTAAAAACAAGAAGTATTGAAGGCAACATTCCTGAACAACCACTTTCAGTTCTCCATGCGGATGTAAGCAACGACAAGCTTTACGGATTACTTCTTCCAATTCTAAATGAATCTCCTCGAATGTGCGTTGTTTTTTCAGATCCAAGAAATCATTTAGAAGATTACTTGAAAACCCATCCCTCTTCTAGAGCGAGCATTTACTCAATTGATCTTTCTGCTTTTACTCTTCCGGATACAAAATCTCCAACACCTCTTTAAGCTCCTTCGCCTTCTTCTCACCAATATTGTCTATACTCTTCAATTCATCAACAGAAGCATTTACCAATCCTCTAATCGAACCAAACTTTTTTAATAAATTTCTTGCAATAATTGGACCAATACCCGGCATCGACTCAACAATAAACTCCTGCTGCTCCTTTGTTGTCAGAGGCTTCTTCTGCACACGCACACTAAACTCTTTTTCATTTCCCTCCTGCTCCCTTCTCGCAATCGTTTTAATCATCAACGCCGTATCCATCACATTTTGCGTTCTTAGAACTGGAATACTAAACGAAATTGTAATCGCCGCAAGCATTCCACGTATCGCATTAGGATGAATCTTTCTTAATGTGTATAAATCCTCTTCACCTTCAATAATAAGTAATGGCTTTTCAAAATTATTTCTTAACTCTCTCATCTGGTTTAACATTCTCTTATCAATCATTGACGCAAGAAAATCTTCCGTCGTCTTTCTTTCAATTCCAACCTTATCAGACACAATAAAATCAGCAACAGTCAACGTCTTTGTCTCAACAACTACACCTTGCGTTGTTAATTCTTTAATTAAGGCTGACTCTCTAATATCTGCAACAACTTTAATTTGTTCTTCACCAGTATTATTAAATTGAAATAAGGAACCTTGCTTCTCCTGTGGTTCTGGCCGAATAAAACTTTGCTTCATTTCTTGCAACACTCGATGCATATTTCTTTCCTTGTGTACTGCAACCCAATGATACGCTTCATCCCTTGTATTACGCGTCATCATTACCACCACTCTTCCCTTCTCAGTTCTTGCAGTACGACCACGCCTTTGAATACTACGGATTGCAGAAGGAACAGGTTCGAAGAACACGACTAGATCAACTTTAGGAATATCCAATCCCTCTTCACCAATCGATGTAGAAATAATTACATTTACCTTTCCCTCTCTAAACTGATCTAATAATGCTAACTGTTCTTTCTGAGAAAGACCGGACGTTTTCTTCTTTGCCTGCCCAACAAACATACTCGCATTAATATTTCCGATTTTATTCAACTGATCTTCAATAATCTTCGCGGAATCTCTATATTGATTAAACACAATAATTTTTACTTTTGGATCTGCTTCAATTTCCTTTTTAATTAATTCTTTTAATGCAACTAACTTCGGATGTTCCATGCCAGTTTCTTTTAACTCTCTGGCCTTCACTAACGCTGTAAGAAGATTCGGATCTTTTACTAAATTCTTAATCGCTCTCGTCTTCGTCTTTTCCGCACTATTAAATAAATTTTCAAGATAACTACACCCGGCATCACTTCCCTGCGTCTCTAACATCTCAATTGCATGTTCTATTTTTAATGCCTCTGCAAGTAATGAAACTCCTCTCATTAATCTAAAATCAGTTTCTCCTTTTCCAAGCCTTGCCTGAAACGACGCCATAATTCCTAACATTTCCTTCTTAGAAAGATCATTCTTTCCAATCATTCCCAACCGTCTTACTCCATCCACTTTCTCCGCATATGCACTTTGTAACGGTTCTAACACTACTTTGAACTCTTTAGGAAGATCTACTCTTACCCACTCAATGTTTACTTCTTGAATGTATTCTTTAACATCTTCATCTAACTCGTTTCTTACTTCAATCTCTTCAATAAACGCATTCTTACACACTGTTGAAATTGTTTCACTATCCGCACCGGGAGAAGCAGTAAGCCCAATAATCCTCGGATACCTCGCAGTCTTCATATAACTCTTACATAACCACGTATACGCATAATCTTTCGTACAACGATGCGCTTCATCTAAGACTAATAACGAATATTCTTCTAACTTAATTCTCTTATTTACTACATCATTTGAAATCGTTTGAGGCGTACTTACTACAATCCTAGCAGTAAGCAATTGCTCTTGCCTGTCCTCAGGATTTACTTCACCTGTACATAAAATTACATCCTCTTTTTTAATGTCTGTACATTCCTTAAACTCTCTTTGAATTTGGGCTGCAAGAGGCTTTGTTGGTGTTAGGAATAACACCTTGCTTGAAGGAAACATCTTAATTCTCTCTACAGCTGTAAGAATCGCAACCTTCGTCTTCCCCATTCCTGTTGGAAGAACTACTAATGTATTTTTCTTTAAACAAGACTGGACAATTTTCTCCTGATAGGCTCTTGGCGTAAAGTTTAGGATCTCCACATTCACGGTATGTTTCTAAACTATAAAAAGTTACTTAAGCAAACTCTTTCCAAATTGCAGGATTCTTCCTTAAGAAAATTAATCCGTGTCCAATTTCATTATCAGCGTATTTATTAAAAAATTCACTAAATGTTAACCATTCTAATTCATCAATTTCATTCATCTCTTTTATTCTTGGAATACCTGAATTAATCTCGCATATTAAAAAATGTAATCTCACTCTGAATTCAGGTAATTCTTTGACTGTTAAGAATTTTTTGGAAGTAATTAACACGTCCAGCTCTTCAAACGCTTCTCTCTTAGCAGTTTCTTCTATTGTTTCATTCTCTTCTTTTGTTCCACTTGGAAATGCCCAGATATTGGGTAATGTCTTTTTATGCTTTGATCTTTTAATAAATAAGAATTTCTTTTGATCTTTGATTAAGATAGCAACATGATCCTTCATCGTCTCTTCTTATACACTTTCTTTTTTTCCATCCACAAGATCTTCGCTTGATACACGGTTGCAATCAATTGAATACTTCCCATTAGCAAAAATAAGGTCTTGAATGAGAAATAATTAATAATTAATCCTCCAATAAGAATAGCACACGCAGTGATAATTGGGGGTAATCCATCTGCAAATCCATACGCTGAACCATCATGTTTTCTATCTATATGTCTCGCATATAACGCGCTCCACGTAGGAGTAGCAAACGCCCATGCAATCCCCAATCCTGCTTGTAAAATAAATAACTGCCACGGCGCAGAAACAAGAAGATAACAGAATGTAAGAATAGTGTTTAATACATACCCTATCATCATTAAACGTTCTTTACTTGCTCTTCCATCAGAAATTTTTCCTACAATAATAATCATGACTCCTGTTACTAAGAGGTAGGTTGCCCATGCCCAAGAAATTTGAAGAATATCTCCTCCAATATGTTCTGTAAATACGGCCAGAAGTGGGCCAAGCATTCCTTCTCCCAAATACCAAAGAAGACTGCCTGTCATTAAAACGCGAATAAACTTATTCATACTCTATTTTTTTGAATTGCTCTGTTATAAAACTAACTTATTGAATAATTAAATAAAGAAAAATAAAAAATTAAAGAAGTTCAGAAATCTTCTCAATATATTCAGCAATACGATTTCCACCATCGGTCAACGAAATAGTTTTAATCCTGCCGTGTTTTTCGAATGTGACAAGACGCGCCTTTTCCATCTCCTGCAAAATCTTTACCGCATGAGAATATGTACAATCTACCTCTTTCGCAAGAACCGAACCATACCTATTCTTGTTATTCTTTCTCAATGCTACTAAAATCATCGCCGGCTTTTTTCTAAAAAAGACCTCAAAAATATCTAAATCTTTCTTCTTTAACAAGTTTTCTCCCCCACAACTTATACAACTCTTTTTTTCTAAATGGTAAGAAGGAAAATGTTCTATTTAAATGTTTTCATTGAATATATACTTTAGAAACGTCATGTTATTCTTCTTTTAATAGTAGTAGCAAAATACTTACTTTATCCACAATCTTTTAATAAGGCTTCAATACTGATTGCCTTATGCTTGACATTGTCTATATCAGAGAACAAACCGACCTCGTAAAAGAAAGCCAACGAAAACGAGGAATGCCTGAAACGGATGTTGATCAACTCTTATCCTTAGATAAACAATGGAGAGAACTTAAAGAAGAATCAGATCACTTACGAAATAGACGCAATACCCTCTCTCATGAAATAAATGAAACAAGAAAGAAAGGAAAAGATATTTCTCACTTGGTAAAAGAAGCAAAAGAACTTCCCTCTCAACTTGAAACAAAAGAAAAAGTTATGATTGAACTTAAACTAAAAAGAGATGCACTTCTTAAAGAACTTCCTAACCTTGTAGACAAAAGCGTTCCAACCGGGGATGCAACTGCGAATAAAGTAATCAAAACCTTTGGGAAAATAAAAAAACTTTCTTTCACACCAAAAGACCATGCAGATATTCTAGAAGCTTTAGACTTATTAGATACGAAAAAAGGTTCTGAGGTCGCAGGATCACGATTCTATTATTTTAAAGGAGATTTAGTTAAACTCTATCACGCGTTACTTCAATTTGCACTAGACTTCTTACGAACGAAGAAATTCACTTTAATTCAACCTCCCTACATGCTTAAACGAGAAGCACTCGAAGGAGCACTTCCACTCGGCGCATTTGAAGAAATGATTTACAAAATAGAAGGAGAAGATCTTTATTTGATTGGAACAGCAGAACACGCAGTCAATGCGTATTACATGAATGAAGTTTTGCCTTTAGATAAACTCCCTATTCGCTTCGCAGGAATCTCTCCTTGTTTTAGGAAAGAATTAGGATCGCACGGCAAAGACCCAAAAGGAATTTTTCGCGTTCATCAATTTGAAAAAATAGAACAATTTATTTTCTGTACACCTGAAATGGCCTGGAAAGAATTTGATTTAATTTTAAAAAACTCAGAAGAACTATTAAAAGCATTAGAAATTCCATTTAGATTTATTATTCTTTCTTCTGGAGATACAGGAAGAGTTCCTACAAAAACAATAGACTTTGAAGGATGGTTTCCATCTGGAAAATGCT